>JAZOOM010000235.1:0-39243 GCA_045655025.1 Eubacteriales bacterium
GTACGAGGATCAACTGGAAAGCCAAAAGGAAGCCGAATCCCTTGATGCCATCCCCGAGACCAACGGCAACATCACGGGTAATAGCGCCCCCGATTATCAGACCCCCATCATCCTCAAAACCGGTGATACGCCCTTCTACGAGGGGAAAACCGTGGAAGAGCTGAAGGCCGTATTCCGCAGTTCCTCTACGAGGAGCGATCCAACCGTGACCCCCACGGGGCGAATGTACCGCACGTACGACGAAAATATGTGGTACTACAACAAGCTCACGGGGAATTTCAGCGCGTGGTGCGCCGACCCCCTCTGCAACGTGGTCGAAAACGAGAACTGTATCTGGTATGATTTCCTGTGGATCCTGTATATCAGCGACGAATACATCTACTTTCAAGCCACGGATCACCGAACCAACGACACCAAGGTGTACCGCTGCGACCACCAGAGGAACAACATTGAGGAGGTCATCGACATCGGGGAATACTACGAGCAACTGTACAAGCCCGACGGAACCTCCGGCGGGACCAGCGGAACCTACGACGATGTGGAAATACTCTCCGAGCAGGACGGTACCCTGTACTATTTTACCACGCGGATACTGACGAACGGCGACAGCGCCGGCTCTCTCTACGCCATGGATATCAAAACCAAGGAGGCTACCCTTCTGTCGGGAGAGCGGGATATCGATCTGGTGCAAATGGTGGGGGACACCGTGTACTATACTCAGTCTCCCATGACCTATACCTGGTACAAGACCGACCTGTCCTTTGCTGACTCCACCCTCATGTGGGAAAACGTGAGCATTACCCAGAAAAATGACAGGTATTTCATTATTGGCAGATGGAAGGACGGATTCCTCGACACGTCCTTTTCCTATAATCTGCAAACGGGTGAGAGCCATGAGCTGAGCCGAGGGGGCGGCTGTCTGTCGGGGAACTATCTCTACTATACACGAAAGCTCACCGACGAGGAGGTGGAAGGTGACCCCCACAAGGAATACTATACCTACACCTGGGAGGAGGAAAGCCCCCGCCCCGGCGGGAAGCCCATCACCAAAGAGAGCGACACCCGCGGCGCGGGAAAGATCTACCGCGTCTACGTGGGTGCCGACTACGCCCCCGAGGAATGCGTGTGCCAGCTTACCTACAAGGGAGTACCCGTCCGCCTGAAGAATATCGAGGCCGACGGCGAGGTGATCTATATCTCCTTCAACAACTATGAGGGATTTACCAATTTCTATAACCCCGACATTGACGACGGGGACGGGTACACCGCCCTCTGCTACGGCGCTGTGGATCTGCAAAACGGAAGCGTGACCATATTGGAGCTGCCCGAAAATATGGAATAATTGTAAAAACAGTCGCTTTTGGCGGCTGTTTTTCACGCCCGCGCAAAAATCGTGCCACTCGGATATTTCGCGAAATCGGATTGTATGGTACAATAGGGCTGTACGATCCGTTTTTTTCGTACAGAAAGGAAAGCGATTATGAAAAAGGCCTTATTGCTTATATTGACAGCCATGCTGCTGTCCTCGTTTGCTTCATGCTCGTCCTGTTCCCGCAGGGATCAGTATGAGGACCAATTGGAAAGCCAAAAGGAAGCCGAATCGGGGGCGCTGATCCCGCAGCCGGGAGCCGATGGCGTGGCGAATATCATTGGAACAAACGCGAGTGATTACGCGCTTGCCGTCATCAAAAAGACCTCCGACAAGGGGTATTTTGCGGGAAATACCGAGGCACAGCTCATTGAAAAATATCAAGAAAACGCCTATCAGTTTGCGGGTAACCGCTATCTGCCCACGGGACGGGTGATTGGAGCCGGAAACGGACAGAATTACTTTTATAATAAGCTGACGGGAAACATCAGTGAGTGGTGTCCCGATCCGCTGTGTGAGCATGGAGAGGAATGCATCTGGAATCACGGATGGACGGCAGACCCTATGCTGTATGTGGGAGAAAGTCACATCTATTTCCTGTCGACCTACAACGATTTCACTCTTCGCCTCTACCGATGCGATTTTCAGCGTAACAACGTGGAGATGATTTTAGATAACGCCTTGGATATCTACAACATCTGGTACGAGAAGGACAACGTTTTGTACTACGAGCAGTTCGTATATGCCTCGGAGGGCGCGGCCGCCGTCAATACTCTGATGGCATTGGATATGCAAACGGGAGAGACAAAAGCCGTTTCCGATCCCAAGAAGGATATGTTCATTCAAGCCATCATACGGGATGCCGTTTATTTCAGCTACGAGTCTGATCCCAAGACTGTTTATAAAACTGATCTTTCCTTCTCGAATCCGCAAAAACTCTGGGAAAACGCGGGCTTTGAATCCTACAACGACAAGTACATTCTCACAAGGGGCAACAAGGACGAAAATGGGAAATACGCCTTTTCCGTCTGCCACATCGACAGCGGGAAAATCTATAGTCTGGGAAGTCTGACCGGAAGCCCTGTGCTTTCGGGAGATTACGTATACTACACTGAGGAGCTGAGTGATGAGGAGATTGCCGATGATCCTCACAAGGACTACTATACTTGGACGTGGGATAATGAGGATGTCTTTATCGATCAAGGAGGAGGATATGGAATCATTGAAAAAGGAGAAAAGGGATTAACAGCCCGAACACGCCCCGCCGGTCGTATTTTCCGTATGAAAACAGACGGCACCGAAAAGGAGTGTGTGCTACAGCTCACCTACAAGGGCGTTCCTGTCCGTATTGATTCCTGGAGCGTGGACGGCGAGTGTATCTGGTTTACCTACAACCATTATGATGAATTCAAAAACTATTACAACCAAGACTACGGTTCCGACAAGCAAACACAGATCAAGCCCTCGGATGCGGAGCCGCGTCATTTGGCTATGGCCGATCTGCAGAGCGGTATTCTGCGGGTCATAGAGCTTGAGGAAGAGAGCTGTGAGGGACTGTGGTAGGTCGCTCATTCGTAACAGTAAAGGAACAGTCGCTTTTTGCGGCTGTTCTTTTTTGCGCATCAAAATCGTGCCGATGGGGTATTTTATCACCCCGAGGATTATGCTACAATAAAGCCAAACCTAAAAAGGCGGAGAATTTTTGCGACCTTCCTAAAAAGTTCCACACTTTCTTCGTCATAATAAGTAGAGGGGTCTTTACACTACGCAAGGGAAGGAGCATAGCCATGGCCGAGCATATCATCACCGACGATGACATTATAGCCCTACTGTTCGCCCGCCGCGAGGACGGTCTGGAACAGGTAGCCAAGCGGTACGGCAGGGACTGTCACCGCATCGCCCGCAATGTTTTGGGGAGTGAGCAGGACGCGGAGGAATGTGTCAACGATATGTACATGAAGGTTTGGGATTCTATTCCACCCGCCCGTCCAAAATCCCTGCGCTCCTTCGTCTTGACCTTGACACGAAACTTAGCCATTGATAAGCTCCGCGTCAACCGTGCGGGGCGGCGCATACCCGCTGATATTTGCATCCCTCTCTCCGAGCTGGAGGAGCATCTGGAGGGCATCGCCGTCAGCGACGAACGCATGACCGAGGATCTGCGCCGTATCATCAACGAATTTTTGGATTCACTATCCAAAAAGGACGCCGCCCTGTTCGTTCGTCGTTACTGGTATCTGGACTCGGTGCGCCGTTTGTCCGAGATCAGCGGTTACAGCGAAAACAACGTCTACCAACGCCTGTTCGTCATGCGGCAAAAGCTTCGTGACAGACTGATTAAGGAGGGTTACGAATATGAAGTATAAAAAATCCGTAAAGCTGACGAGCCTGATAAACGATGAATACATCCTGTTGGGCGCTGAGGCCGAGGGGCTGTTCCGCCGTCGTGAGCGTGGCGTGTGGATCAAGCGCGCCTTGGTCATCGCCGCCTGCCTGTCTCTGCTGACCGTTGGCGTGGCGGCGATCCTGCTTCCGGCCTTGCGGAGGGATGAACCTCCCCAGATCGAAACCGAGACTGCGGAGGAAGAAGATCCGTCTGTGTTCTACCTCTCGGAAAAGAGCTACGTGACGGTGCAGTACCTCGTCGCGGGGAAGGAGCCGGACAGAGATGGCACCGAGACCGCAATCCCCGACAGCGATACCGTGCAGATCGACGAGGTGAACGCACGGATCGGGCAACGCCTGATTTTGATTCACTTCATCTGCGCCGAGGGGGAGACGATTACCGTGACACCCACCGACCACTCCCGCTTGTTACCCGCCTACCGTTTCCTCTCCTCGGACGGGTACGTGCGGTGGAAGGTATGGAACGAGGCGCATCAGGCGTATGACCACGCCGAGGCCTATTGCTCGGATTGGGGAGGCAAGCCCTTGGAGGATATCGGGCAGAGCGTGACACTCACCGAGGACACCACCCTTCTGTGGCAGTACGAGATACGGGAGGCGAAGTATGAGAACAGTCCTACCCTCATCCTTCCCTGCATCGAGGATAATTTCGTAGATTTCAAAGTAACGGATGCCCAAGGCAACATCACGGGCGGAGGAAGTATCTATATTGGTGGGCTGGATATCGCCGCTATGACCGAAGATCATACCTATTATCGTAATGATTGGGTGGTTTATAATTCTATCTACCGTCCGCTTGTACTGGGTTCTTATCAGTATGGTTCTGATAATGGCAGTCCTGTCACCGAGGCATTCCATGATGAAACACTGGAGAGCCTCCATGCCCAGGCCCGAGAAAAACGAGACGAGACATTTGAGGATCTGTCCCCCGACAGCCCCCTGTTCTCCATGCGGAAGTTCGACCCCGACCACCACGAGACCTTCAGCAAGCATGATGAAAACGGCTATTCATGGAATATGAGTAACTGGATCCATCACAGTCAAACCATGCCTTATGATCTGATTCTATTGGAATCCTCTAACTCGGAGCGTCGCTTCCTGCTCTACGATTTCGGCTATAACGAGATTGCTGAAACCACCATTGAGATAGACAACGGGTTTGGCCGTATGGTCAAGGGCTGCTATGTCATGGTAGATGGCACTCACGTCTATGTGGACGAATCCACCCCCGAGGGCTTTGTGATCGTACCGCCCACGGAGCAATAAACAGCAAAGGAGAAGAATCATGTCAAAACGTAAACTTATCCCCATCGCTATCACCCTTGCCGCTCTGCTGGCGGTGGCTTTGTTTGCCGTCTCGCTGGCCTCCCGCCGCGCCCATGTCATCGGTAACGAGACCTATACCGAGGCTCCAAGTGAAACCCTATCCCCTGACGAGCAATATCCTGCGGAGATAGATTGGATCGCCCTGTTTGAGGAATACGGAAATCTACGAAGTGAATCGGGTGCTACCAATAGTAACACGCCGTTCTTTTACTACTGGGAAAGTAATCAGTACAGCGAAACGCCCATTTTCAGCAAGACTGCGCGAACGCTGGATATACTCTGCAAGGAAGCCTTCTGCACCCACGAGACCTGCATATTCAGCGACGCCGATGAGTGGTTTCTGTGTGGAGTCGCGTATTTGAACGGCCGCATCTATTTCCTTCAAGATCAAATTACCGACCTGCAAGCCCGTCGCCTGTGCTCCACAGACCTCCACCTGAACGACCCGAGGATCGAGTGGGAGCAGTCTAAGGGGCTGGAATCCATGCAGGCGGACGGGGAACGGCTGTATTTCGAGGAAACGGTCTATGATGAAAACGGAACGCCGATCTACAACACGGTATCCTGGTATGACCCCGCGAGCCGGGAATCCGGTTTTGTTTCCGAAACACTTCACGTCAAGAATTATATCGTCAGAAACGACCGGGTGTATGTGTTGCAAGGCCGCAACAAGGTCGTATGCTGCCGGGTGGATGATCTGACGATCAGCACCCTGCTCGAACTGGAATTGAAGGATACCCAACAGATCATTTTGGAATATGTGGATGACCAATATCTGGTGTATACCGTCATGTTCGGCTACCAAATCGGCGAGCCCCAAAGATGTCAGCTGGACACGGGAGAGGTATCCTCCTACTATGATATGCTTCCGCAGGGGTACACCTATCTGCTCGGCGAAAATTTCGGAGATCAGGCCTTTCTGTGCATCGACCACAGCGGAGAAGCGTATGCGGAGGATCCCTACCACGATTTTTACACGGATATGTACACGGCAGAAATCACGTCGAATAAGTCTTTGATGGCGGGGCGTATCTATACGCTTACGAACGAGGGTACACTCCGTGAGCTTGTACAGCTCACGACCGACGGGATTCCCGACTTGATCTGGGGTATTGTGGACTACGACGGCCGCTATCTGTACGTAGACTATCAGACCTACAAGGATTACAGAAACGAGTACAATCCCGAGGGAGATCGCCGTAATTCGGATTGGCATTTGGCGGTCATTGATACCCAGACAGGGCAGGTCGTAAAGCCCTGCGAAACCGAAACGACTCAAGAATAAGGTGAAACCATGCTGAAATACGAACTGAAAAAGCTCATCGGTAACAAATTCCTCTGCATCACCTTCGCATTCCTGTTCCTGCTCAACGCTCTCCTGTCCTTCTATGAGGCTCGTGATACCGCTCTGAACCGTGACTACTTCTGCCCCGAGGACGAGTGGCACGGCGAGCTTCTGGCCATGTACGAGCGGTATGAGGCAGACCCCGAGGCCTTCATGAAGGAATATGAGGCGGAGATGGAGTACCGCGAGCTGGCCGATGAAATGTCGGATTACTACTTCAATTACGCGAGGGAAAACGGTCTGCTCATTAACGGCACCTTCGACCCCGCCGACTACTGGGACGAATACGACGGAGACCGATTGAACCGCATATACTTCACCTACCGCCGCTTCGGGAATACCATGGAGCGCATTGAGGAGTATCCCGGGCAGATGCAGGCGGTACTGACCCAGGCACAGCAGACCCGCGCCGAATACCTGGCCCAGGGTATGTCGGAGAACGACTACGCCTACCGCTTCCAGAGCGATATCATGGATATCTACTGGGCGAATCAGTACATACCTCTTGAAAACGAGTATATCCGCGGTTGGGAGCCCTACTTCGCTTATGACCACGGGGGGCTTTGCTTACTCCTGTTTTTGTTGGTGCTGGTAACGGGCATGATCCTGGACGAGAAAAAGAGCGGCATTTTCCCCCTCATCCACGCTACGCGTGAAGGGCACACCACCCTGATCCTCACCAAATTCGCCGCCCTGCTGACCGCCGTCACGGTAGCCGTTATCGCCTTTTCGGGCACCACGCTCCTGTTCTACGGCCTCCGCTACCACGGCTTTTCCTCCCTTGGCGGCTATGTTCAGCTCATGGAGGATTACCTCTACTGTCCCCAGATGCTCAAGGTAGGCGAGCTGCTGGTGCTGACCGTCCTCATGAAGATCCTTGCCATGACCGCCCTGGGTATGCTCATTCTCATGCTCTCCGCCCTCCTGCGGAGCCATGCCTTTACCTACATGAGCGGCCTTGTGCTGGTGGCGGGGAATTTCGTCCTGTACCTGACCGAATATCTGGATCCCAATCACCCCTTGCGCCTCATGAACGCCTTTGCGGTCATGGACACGGATCTCCTGTTCGGACAATATTACGCTATCAATTTCTTTGGCTTTGCCATCCCCGCGCTCCCCTGTATCATCGGAGCTCTGCTCGCCCTCATAGCCGTCTGCGGCGGCATTACCGTGTATCTTTTTAACCGCGCCGACGGGAAAGCCACCCTTCGTCTGCCCGAGAAGCTGACCCGTATGTTCAGCCGCAAGCGGTTCCGTCTCCCCACCATCCCCTGCCTCATCCGCACCCGTTCGGGATATGAGTGCCACAAGCTTTTGGTGGCCGGGAAATACATCATTCTCATCCTTGTCGTGCTGTTCCTTAAGGTCGAAATTACAGACCGTACCGTGACGCCCCACCTCGCCCCCTCGGATGCACGCTACCGCAGCTACATGACCCTTTTGGAGGGAGAAGCCACCGACGAGAAGCTGACCTACATCCAAGAGGAGCGGGACATGGTGGACGAGATCATCTACAGCGAAAAGCCCATGCAGAACAAGTACTTCAAGGCGGAGATCAGCTACGAGGAATACGTGGAGTATCAGGACGCGCTGGAGGACGCCAAGGTGCGGGATAAGGCGCTGTTACAGGTGGAGGCCCGCCGCGACCATATCCTTGCCCTCCGCGCCGAGGGACAGGAGGCCTACTTCCTGTACGACACGGGCTGGAATCACCTGCTGACCCTGGGCTTTGATTACTTGCTCTACGCCGCCGTTCTGCTCCTGTTCGCGGGGCTGTTCGCCTCGGAGTACCGTGCAGGCATGACTGCCATCCTCCGCGCCACCAAGGGCGGACGGGGACACACCTTTGCGGTAAAGTTTGCCTTGGCCGTCATCCTCGCTTTGGGGCTGGGTATCACTTTTGCCGCTATTGACTACAACGCGGTTATCCCCCTTTACCGTTTTCCTGCCTCGGATGCCCCTGCCGCCAGCCTGATCCTTTTCGGCAGCGTACGCGGGAGTTTGACCATCGAGCAGCTTTTCTGGGTCTACGAAACCTTGCGCACGCTGGGTTTTGTCCTTTTGGCAGTCGCCACCGTATCCCTGTCGGCGCTGTTTGAGAAGACGGTATCCTGTATGTCCACCGTGGCGGCGGTCACGCTGATCCCCTACGCCATCACCGCCTTTGGCCTGGATGCGGCCAAGTACGCCGATTTCACCGCCCTGCTCAGCGGCCATGAGTATATCACCCTGCTGACGGCATCCCCCCTCTACGGCATCCTGTTCACGGTGACCGTACTCACGCTTACGGTGGGTTTGTTCGCCCTCTGCCACCGCAAATGGGTCAGAAGTACGTCGTGACCGGCCAAGAAAGGAATTCCATATGAAACGTATCTCGATTCTCCTGCTGTCTCTGCTTGCCCTTTCCATGACCGCCTGCTCCTTTGGCGGCGACGGAAACGACGATACCACGCAAGGCACCTTCGTCAATCCCCACTACGAGACCGAAGCTGAGGTCTGCCGTGTTCACGACCTTGTGGACGGTATCTGTCAAATCTGCGGCGCGGATATGCCCGAGAGCCAAGGCCTCCAATATGAGCTGACCGAGGACGGAGCGGGCTACGCGGTCACGGGGCTTGGCACCTGTACCGATACCCAAATTCTCATTCCCGCCAAGCACGACGGTCTCCCCGTGGTGAGCGTCACCACCATGGGCGAGAGCGTGGACGTAACCAATGTGGTCATCGGAGAGAACGTCACATCGATTCAGAGCTATTCTTTGAGCGGCTTGACCTCCCTCAAGGGGCTGACCGTCCCACCCTCCTTGACCACCCTGCCCGTCAACGCCTTTGCGGGGCTTCCCATTCAGTCTGTCATCCTCCCCGAGGGTCTGACCGAGATTTCCTACGGGATGTTCCAGAATTGCGGCTCCCTGCGGAGTATTCATATCCCCTCTACCGTCACCGTGATCGGAGATATGGCCTTCAGCGATTGCCGTCTCTTGCGGGAGGTCAATTTTCCCGATGGACTTGTCAGCATTGGAAGCTCCGCCTTCAAGGGCATTGTAAACCTCCCCGAGATCACCCTGCCTGCCACCCTGCAAGTCGTCGGCAACGGTGCCTTTGACAAGTGCGAGAACCTCAAAACCGTCCGCTACAGCGGGAATATCGCCGCCTGGTGTACCATCCAATTCGAGATGAACGGTAATCCTCTGGTCAACGGCGCGGATTTCTACGTGGGCGGTGAAAAGGTGGTTGACCTCATCATCCCAGAGGGAGTCAACAAGCCCGGAGAGTTCACCTTCCAAGGGTGCGGAAGCATTGAGAGGGTAGTTTGTCCCGCCTCCATGACCGAGCTGACCGTGGGTATGTTCATGTCCTGTAAGAATATCAAGGAAGCTGTGTTCCTTGGGGAGATCACCGTCCCCGGCGTCCTGCATTTCGCGGGGTGTGAAGCCCTTACCGATATCTACGTCAGCAACCCCGAGGGAGACGGCGTGCTGATGGTCGGGGCCCAGTTCAGCACGAATGCCACGGCTCACTATCAGGGGTCGTGGGAGCTGGATGAGAACGGGAATATCATTCAAAAATGAGTAAAAAGGAGAATTTACCATGTCCAAAAAACGCATCATTGCCATCATTTCGGTCGCCCTTATCCTCGTTGCGGCCATTGCCATATCCATCCCCCTCATCACCCGCCGCGCAAGCATCGTAGGCGACGAGACCTATACCGAGGCTCCTGCGGAGACCCTGTCCCCCGACGAGTGCTACCCCATCTCCGAGGCGGACTGGGAGGCTATTTTCGAGCAGTACGGAGCTCCGGCCAGCACGACCAATTATAACTTGGTTAACACCCCTTATTATACCTTCCTGTCCCATACCTACGGCAGTAGTAAGGCCTACAGCAAGGTCTCCCAGACCTATGTTGAGCTTTGCCCCGATCCCTTCTGCACTCATGAGGAGAGGAGTGATTGCCAGTTTTCGACCGGTCGTTCCTTCGAGGGTGCCGTCTACCTGAACGGACGGATCTACGTGCAAACCTCCGACTTCGATCAAAGAGACGTCCGTCTGCTGTCTTTCGATGAGCATCTGGCCGATCTGCGGGTGGAGCTGGATCCCATGCCCACCGTCTCCTATAAAGGCACGGTCGGCGGGGCAATCATCTCGGGTGGTGATCGCATCGAGATAAATAAAGAGACCCTGATGTTCAGCTCCTGGTCGGATATGCAGGCCGACGGAGACCGTCTGTATTTTTCCACCGAGATCTATGATCTCGACGGCAAGAAGCTCCGCAGTACGGTGATCTGGTACGACCCCGCAACGGGAGAGTACAAGCACGTAAACGAGTCTGTGGCCATGTCGGGCTTTATCGTGCGAAATGGCGTCGTATACGCCACTCAGGATCGCTATCGCCTCATTGCTTGCAACGTGGCTACGGGCGAGGTCAAGACCCTTCTGGAGGTGGAAAAGCATCTGTCTGTAAGCCTTTCCTCGGTAAGCGATGTGTGCGTAGAATACCATACCACGGATTGGGCGACCCAAAACCTGGATACGGTGGAATACATGTACGACCTGACGACCGGGCAGAGTAAGCTGCGGAGTGAGCTGAATCCAATGGACAAGAACGTGGTAGCCAGCTACTTCTATGGGGACACTACCTTCTGCATAGTGGATCACAGCGGAGAGGCCTACAAGGACGACCCGGGCTATGACTTTTACACGGCCGAGGATACCGCCAAAAGCTCAAGCGGCCGCGCCGCCTGGGCAGGGCGTATCTACCGTCTGGAGACCGACGGGAGTCTTACCGAAGTGGCACAGCTCACCACCAAGGGTATCCCCGACATGATCTGGTGGCTTATGGGCTTTGACGGACGGATGCTGTACGTGAGCTATCAGACCTATCTGGACTACCCCAACAGCCTGTGTGACCAGCCCTCGTACAGCGCTACGGTGTTCCGTAACGCCGCCATTGACACTCTGACGGGTAAGGTCTACAAGCTTCCCTCCTTCCCGGAGCTGGATCTGGAGAAAGAGGACTGATACAGAAAGTTTTTTTCAAAAAACAGGGCTTTTAGAAAAATCGTGCCACTCGGATATTTCGCGAAATCGGATTGTATGGTACAATAGGGCTGTACGATCCGATCTCATTCCGTACAGAAAGGAAAACGATTATGAAAAAGCCATTATTGCTCGTATTGACAGCCATGCTGCTGCTGTCCTCGTTTGCTTCGTGCTCCCGCCGCGGGCAGTACGAGGACATTCTGGAAAGCCAAAAGGAAGCCGAATCCCTTGATGCCATCCCCGAAACAAATGGGAACATCACGGGTGAAAGTGCTCCCGATTATGAAACTCCCATCATGCTAAAAACAGGAGACGCTCCCTATTGGGAAGGAAAAACCATGGAGGAGCTGCAGGCCATCTACAGAAGCACGGCTACCAAGAGGAATTCCGGTCAAACCGTAATGCCTACGGGAAAGCTATACTCCATGAACAACGGAGAAATGTTCTTCTACAACAAGCTCACGGGCAATATCAGCAACTGGTGCAGCGATCCTCTGTGTAATCTCGCAGAAAACGATCAGTGTATCTGGTGGGACTTCAAGGAGATCGTTTACGTCAGTGATGCATACATCTACTTTCAGACGGCGGATTTTTACAACGACTATAAAATGTACCGATGCGATCTGCAAAGGAACAACGTAGAGGAGGTCTTTGACATACTGGAATACATCGACCACGAGAGCTCCCCGGACGGCTTGGCAGGTACGACCGACGTATCCGTGGATGACGCGGACGTGATCTATGAAAAGGACGGTGTGCTGTACTATCTGCAAGCCCATCTCGTCGATACCAAGAGCGTCAGCTCCGTGTACGCCATGGATCTCAAGTCCAAGGAGATCACGGCCCTTTCGGGAGATCAGGATATCCATTTCATAAAGATCGCCGCCGATCAGGTGTTCTATACTCTTTCCTCTGCGCCTTATACCTGGTATCAGACCGATCCGGCCTTTACTGCATCCAAGAAGATATTTGACGACACCGTCATTCACCATGTTAACGATCAGTATCTGATCCTTGGCAGAATGGTGGGGGGACAGGTGACGGACGCCCTGTTTTCCTATGATCTGAAAACGGGAGAGACCTATGAGCTGAACGACCAGCGCGGGAATACCTATCTGTCGGGCGTGTACCTGTATTACACCAGAAATCTCACCGAGGAGGAAATGGAAAACGATCCCCTAAAGGACTATTATACCTATAAGGCCTCCGGTAAGAATCCCTCGACAACACAAGGAGCGGGGAAAATCTACCGCGTCTACGTTGGCGAGGATAAAGCCCCCGAGGAATGTGTGTTTCAGCTTACCTATAAGGGTATTCCTGTCCGCCTCAAGGATATCGAAATGGACGGCGAGACCATCTATATCTCCTTCAACAACCACGAGGGCTTCAAGAATTTCTACAATCAGGACTTCCGTGGGAGCGATAGAGATACCTGCGTTTACGGCATTGTTGATCTGCAAAGCGGGAGCGTGAGCTTCCTAGAGATTCCCAAGGAGGAGTAAACCATGTTCAGATACGAATGTAAAAAACTCATCAGCAACAAATTCATCCTCGGCCTGTTCATCCTCCTGTTCCTCCTGAATGCCCTTCTATCCTACTCCGAGGCCAAGCATGACCCCGCAACCGATCTGTCAGAGGATGTGTTGGTTGCTCTGGAGGCCTACAACGACGACCCCGAGGCGTGGAAGGTTGAGTATGCGCGCCTGGAGACCTACTATAACGAGGTCTTTTACCCCAAGGTACAGCAGGAAATGCAGGAATTCCTTGAGAAGAATCCTAATGCGAACGGTTATACTTGGGAGCTGGACGAGGATGCTCAAAAATATCAGAATTATTTTTGGGCAGAGCGATTCATGGCCGAGATCGACTCCTACCCCAAGGACTTGAAGCGCGTTGTTAAAGCCGCCATCATTGCCAAGGAGGACTACCTCGCCTCGGGCGTGACCGAGAACGACTACGAATACAAATATCAGTCCGATATCGAGCGCATCTACGAGATCAACTCCCTCATTCCCATCGACTACGAATACGCCGTGGGCTGGGATGAATACCACGCCTACACCAGCGGCAACGTCCTCTTGGTCATGCTCATGCTGGTGCTGGCTCCCGGTCTGTGCATCGAGGAATTCTCCTCGGGGATGTACCCCATCCTCCACGCCACCAAGAAGGGGCGTTTGCACACCTTCCTCAACAAACTGGGCGCGCTGGCTCTGTTCACCACCCTTGCCGTGGTGCTGTTCACCGCCACCACGTTGGTATTCTACGGCGCAAGCTACGGATTCTCCTCCCTCGGCAACTTCGTCCAGGTATTTGAGGACTTCAAGTTCTGCCCCGAGATCATCACCGTGGGCGAGCTACTGGCTGTGTCGGTGCTGACCAAGATTCTGGTGCTGTTCGCGCTGGGCACCCTTATCATGCTGCTTTCGGTGTTCATCAAGAAGTACGCCCTGACCTTTGTGGCCTCCCTTGGCGCGGTGGCGGTCAACTTCGTGTTGTACTTCTTCATCTCCCTGGAACAGACGGGCTCTTTTGATATGCTCAACCTGTTCACGGTCATGGACACCAAGACCGCCTACACGCGGTACTACTCCCTCAACGTGTTTGAGGAATCCGTGCCCTATATTCCGCTGTCCATCGGCCTGTTCGCTGTCCTTGCCGTAGTCTTCGCCGCCCTGTCTGCTTTCGCCTTCTGCCGTACCCAAGGCGCAGTCAAAATCAAGACCAAGAAGCCCATCAAGCTCCCCGCAAGAGCCATCCCCATGCCCTGTCGCACCCTGTTCGGCGCGGAGATGGGTAAGCTCCTGTTGGCCATTAAGTTCATCATCATCGTGGCTATCGTCCTGCTGGCCAAGGGCTTTATCGCCACAGAGACCTTTACTTATACCGAATCCTTTACGGACAGCGTGTACAAGGAATACATGACCACCCTCTCTGGCGAGCTGACCGAGGAAAAGCTGGCTTACATGGAGGCGGAACGCAACCGCATCGACACCGCCAAGAACGGCTTCAATCAAGCCGTGGCCGATTACCACCAGGGCAAGATCACCCAGCAGGAATACCTCGCCTTCGTGGACGAATACGACTACGCCAAGGATCGCGACAGCCATTTCGCCCGCATTGAAAACCGCCGCGACTACATCCTGTCCGTCCAAGCCGCCGGAAAGGACGCCTACTTCGTATACGATACAGGCTGGAACACCCTGTTCTCCCAAGGCTTTGACTACCTGCTCTACGGGCTCGTCCTGCTCCTGTTTGCGGGCGTGTTCGCCAATGAGATCCGCGGCGGTATCCACAATATCCTCAAAGCCACGGGCAAGGGCAGATGGCGTCTGTTCCTCACCAAGTATGCGGCTGTGCTGACTTTGGCAACCATTCTGTTTGCCGCATTTACGGCTATTAATCTGAACGCCGCCATGAAATCCTTTGAGTTCCCCGCGTGGGATGCGCCTGTTCAGAGCCTCACCATGTTCGGAAGTCAGCCGAGCATGACCGTGGCGCAGTTCGTCGCCCTCTGGATCGCCGTCAAGTGGCTGGCTGTCGTTCTGCTCGTCACCGCTCTCACGGGAATCTCTCTCCTGTCTGGTAAGGTGCTCAACACCATGGCTATCGTCGCCACCGTCACTCTCATGCCCTTCCTGCTCCGCCGCTTCGGTCTGGTAGTGGCGCAGTATTTCGACTTTACCTATCTGCTGGAGGGTACGAGCTTCCTCACAACGGCGGCAAGTTCCAGACTTTATCTCACGCTCACGGTTGCAGTTCTCGCCGCCGCTATCACGATCCTCACATGGCTTGCCAAACAGATGTGGGTGGGCCGTAAACACCATTAAGAAAGAAGGAAAATACCATGCTCACCATCAACAATCTTTCCAAATCCTACGGCTCCAACCTCGCCCTCAATCAGTTCACCTACACCTTCGACCACGGCATCTACGCCCTGTTGGGCCCCAACGGCTCGGGCAAGTCTACGCTTATGAACATCGTCACCCAGAACCTCAAATCCGACAACGGTGAGATTCTGTTGGACGATACCCCCATCGGCAAGCTGGGTGCATCCTACCGCGAAAAGCTGGGTTTTATGCCCCAGTATCCCGGTATGTACCCCTCTTTCTCGGCTCTCGACTTCCTCCGCTATATGGCCGTGCTGAAGGGGCTGAACAAAAAGAAAGCCGATGAGCAGATCGACGAGCTTTTGCACGCCGTGGAGCTTCACGACGTGAGAACCCACCGTATCGGTTCTTTCTCGGGCGGTATGAAGCAACGCCTTGCCCTGGCTCAATCTCTGCTCGGTGACCCCGAAATCGTCATTCTTGACGAACCCACAGCCGGTCTTGACCCCAAGCAGAGAATCGCCATCCGTAATTACATAGCCAGCGTAGCCCTCAATAAGACTGTCATTATTGCCACTCACGTAGTTTCCGATGTGGAGTTTATCGCCCGTGAGGCCATCATGCTCAAAAAAGGCGTGATCTCGGACAGCGGAAGTCCCTACGAGCTGACTCAGAAGATCGAGGGCCAGGTCTGGCAGACCGTGGTAGCCGCCGAGGAGGTACAGGCTATGCAGGAAAAGTTCCGCGTGGTCAACATCCAGAACGGTGAGCAGGGGGTGATTCTGCGCATTTTGTCCGATGTGAAGCCCACCGAGGATTCCGTGACCGTGGTGCCGTCCTTGGAGGATTACTATCTCTACGTGTTCGGGGATATCCTCTGATTCTATAAACAAAAAGGAGTGTTGCGGTTTTGCCCGCAGCACTCCTTTGGTTAGGAATGGTTATCCAAGTTTTTCAGCACCATCAGGGTGGTAAAGACCCGATCCTCGCAGGAAAATACCAGCTCTCCCTTGTACTTACGCACTAAAGCACGCATGGTGGGGATTCCCAATCCGTGCCGTTCGGGGGAGCCCTTGGCGGTCTCCAGACGTTGAATATCCACGTCCCGCAACACCGCGTTTTTCACTAGGATCACCAACGTCTCGTGCTTGACCGTCACCGTCACCGATACCCACCGCGCTCCCTCGTTCGGGATCCTTGCCGCCGCCTCAATGGCGTTGTCCAGGGCGTTTCCCAGCAGGATGGCCAGATCCACGTAAGGCACCGTCACCGAGGGGAGCTTGTGGGCGTGATACTCCCACCCGATGCCCTTGTCCCGTGCTAACGCCGCTTTGGTGTTGATGAGGGTGGTGATAAGATCGTTTTCCCCCGTCACCAGACGGATCTCCCCCAGCCGTTCCAGCTCGGCCTCCACCGAGGCGATCGCCTCGGCTGTGTTTCCCTGCGAGAGGGTCGCCAGCAGCCCCATAAGGAAATGCCGCTGATCGTGCTGCATTTTCAGAAGATCCCGATGGTTGTCCATGATGAGGCGGTACTGCTCGGCCTGGGTGGCCGCCGTCTCCCGCGCTTTTTTATCTCGCGCATCCCTGAGCCGTTCCCGCTCCTTCCGTAAACGGAGGGTGGACACCAGCACCCATGAAAGAAGCAGCAGGAGCAACAGCGACAGTCCCGCCGCCAAGATCCAGAATATGGGCTTTTCCATCACGAATACCTCTCCACGTAGCCGGCATAGGCCAGAAGCACCTCGGATTTCTTCCGTACGCTCATCATGACCCGCTCGCCGTTCTGTAGGATCACATCGTAGCCATCGAACTCGGATACCTTGTCCAGATTGACAATATACCCTTGATGCACCTGATAAAAGCCGTAATCCCGCAGAGCCTCCATGGCATCGGATAGCCGCCCCAGGGTATCATAGACCCGATCGGCGGTGTGGTACAGGATGTGCTTGCGGTTGCATTCCACGTAGAAAATATCGTGGACGGGCAGACGGATGGACTGTCCCCCCACGCGGATGACGTGGTAGCGGTGGAGCATACGGTACTTGTCGGAAGCCCGCTCCAGAATGCGGTGCACCTTCTCCAGGGTACAGGGCTTCAGTATGTAGTGAAAGGCCTCGCAGTCGTAGGCCTCGATGGCATACTGTGGAAATCCCGTGGCGAAAATGAGGATGGCGGCCGCATCCAACTCACGGATGCGCTGTCCCACCTCCAGCCCCGTGAGCCCGGGCATTTCCACGTCCAAAAACAGAATATCGAAGCGCTCGCCCCGATCGTAGGCGTCCAATAGGGATCGACCCGAGGTGAACACGGCGACCTCGGGGGACAGCTCGGGGTCAAAGCGTCGGCACAGCCCCGCCAGCATCTCCCCGTCGGTAGAAGCGTCGTCACATACAGCAATTCTCATGGTCATACTCTCCCATTTTAAGATAACACCATTATACCACATTCCGTGGCTTTTGTAAATACGTCAAGACTTCCCAAGGGACAACGAATGGGGCGGAAAAAACGACGAATGCGAAACCCGCCTTGACCGCTCCCTTCCCTTATCTTATAATGAGAGCGTATGAAACTATATTTCAAATGGCTGAAAGGAGTTTTTTATGGAAACCAAACGAATTTTTACTGCTGTTCTGGCCGCCTTTATGCTGGCCACGACCTTGGCGTCCTGCTCCCGCCGCGATCAGTTCCGTCCCGATGAAACCGATGCGCCTACGGGGGAGCAGACCACGGCGGCAGGTCAACCGGATGGAAGTAATCCCAACGAAAGCAATCCCACCGATACCAACCCCAACGGTGGTGAAGTAACCGACCCCAATACTACCACCACCCTCGATATTCCCATTGGAGACCCCTCCACGGGCGATGCGGAAAACGGTAAGATCACCGGCAACCCCTACGAAGGTTGGACAGCCGAGGAGCTGTATGCGTCCTTTATGGAGGATCAGGAGCGGTCGGTTTCCAACAACCAAGACTATGGATTTGGTAACACTCCGTATTATGTGATTCTTGATGTCCAGTACGGCGGTTCCATGTTCAGCAAGCTCACGGGGCAGGTGGTGCAGATCTGTAAAGACCCTATCTGTGACCATAATAGATGCATATTCAGTCATCTAACGACACGGATGAGAGCTTGTCAAGTTGTGAATGATCGCTGTTATTTGGCGGTGGAAGGGTACAAGGGGGATGTATATACGTGCAGCTTGTATTCTTTCGATTTGCTTATGAATGATCCGCAGTTGGTTTGTGAATGGGAAGAAATGGATCGTCCCGATACCATATATGTGTATCAGGGTAAGATTTACTACGACGCAGATATTAAGTTTGATGACGGCCAATACAGTAACGTGACAATGGTGTACGATATAAACAAGAAAACAACGGCACCTTTGCACAACGATCCCGTTCGTTGTAGCATGATCGTGTATGAAGGAGCCTACGAGTGGTACACGGCTTGGGAGGACGGCTCTCTGCGGCGGTATAATTTGGATACAGACGTGGATGAGGTGATCCTTACGGCAAGCCATTTGGATCGCGAAGCAGGTGAAACGGAGTTTATTTTTTGGGCGGAATCGAATCAACTGGTTTACGTACAGAAACGTTTGGCGAATCAAGATTTCTCGAACATTTTGAAATATGACATGAGCACCGGCGAAATGCTGGATACGGGATTTGGCAATTTCATTTTATACGGTGATCGTGTATACATAAGCATCAATCATTACGTTGAGGAAAACAAATACGATCCGCACTATGAGTACTATGCTCATGATAGTTTTTCTACGAGAGATGGCGGAAAAATCTATCAAAAAGAAACGAATACGGGAGAGTTGAAGGCTTTAGTCCGGCTTTGTACCGACGGAATCCCCGATGCTATGAAAAGTCGTCTGTTCATGGACGGTCATTTTTTGATGATCCAATATCAAACCTATAAGGATTTCAATAATTGCTACAGCCCCACACTTCCCGGATGGGCAACGAGTAAGCGCTATGTTGTCGTGAATCTGGAAACAGGGGGAGCGTATGACTTAGGGGTTGATCTTTCAACTCAATCTGTGCACAAACAGTAAGGTGTATATTAAGAAGGAGTTTTACATGAAAACCAATCGAACATTAACTACCGTTCTGGCCGCCCTTCTTCTGGCCACTACCTTTGCCTCCTGCTCCCGCCGCGATCAGTTCCGCCCCGATGAAACCGACGCGCCTACGGGGGAGCAGACCACGGTTGCGGGACAGCCCGATGTAAGTAATCCCGGCGAAGGCGACCCTGTCGAAACCGATCATGGCGAAAACAACACAAGCGGCGGAAATGACTCCTCGCCTACCACTCCGCCCGAAACAACCCCTACTGATCCCAACACCCCCACCCCCAAGCCTCCCGTGGGCGATGGCTCCGAGACGCCCAAGATCACGGGCAATCCCTACGAGGGCTGGACGGCGGAGGAGCTGTATGCGTCCTTCTATCAGCATGATCCCGAACCGAACCATAACACGTGGTATGGAAACACACCGTATTACGTGCTTTTAGATATGCAAGACGGTGGAAAGATGTTCAGTAAACTGACGGGACAGGTCGTTTCGATATGCAAGGATCCGCTTTGCGATCATGAATCCTGCATTTTCAGTAGCTTGACGGGTCCGTTGGAAACCTGTCAGGTTGTGGATGACCGTATTTATCTGGTCATGGATCGGGCTCTCGAGGGATATACGATGTATTCCTTTGATCTGCTCATGGACGATCCAAAGGTGATCGGTAAATGGAGCGATCCACCTGAATTGATGTATATTTGCGGGGAAAAAGCTTACTATATGACCAACATGAAATTGAGCGGCGGGCGTGTTGGACACACCATTATGGTGTACGATCTTGAAAAAAAGACGGCGGCACCTCTTATGGATAATGCCGAGCCTTGCAGATGGGTATTTTATCAGGATGCGTATATATGGTACACAAACACCGAGGACGGCTCCATCCGCCGATACAATCTGGAAAATGATACGGAGGAGATCATCCTGTCGGGGGACCTATTGAATCGCGAGAACGGAGAACTGTGGTTTAAGGTGGAAACCGTCTCGAAAAACCTTGTATATTACGAAATCGTCATGCCGAACAGCGTCACATCCAATATGATGTGCCTGAACATGGAGACCGGCGAGAGGCGTGACATGGGCGCAACACGTTATTCCGAGTATAACGGCACCTTCTACACCCTTCTTCTGCACAATAACGAAGCATACAAGGATGACCCGCACTACGAATACTATCAAAACACGTCCCACGGAACCCGCTTTGGAGGAAAGCTGTTCCGCATAGATCCGGAAACAGGAGAGACCGAAACGGCGGTCTACCTTTACACCGACGGGATCCCCGATGCATTGACCACGCTGATATACCTGGACGGTACCTTTGTGATGATCGAGTACCAGACCTATAAGGATTTCAGAAATACCTACAGTCCGAATCTTCCCGAATGGGTAAAGAGCAGACGTTACGTTGTCGTCAATCTCGAATCGGGTCAGATTTTTGATCTGGGCGTGGATCTCTCCAAGCAGACCGCCGAGAATCCCTTTGGACGATAAGAAAAGGAGCCCCCATGCTCACCGTAAAAAAGATCATAAAATCCTACCGCCGCTTCCGCCGTATCACTCCTGCCCTGGAGCCCTTCTCCTATACCTTTGACCACGGCCTGTACGGGATCCTGGGCCCCAACGGGGCGGGAAAATCTACCCTCCTGTCGATTCTCGCCCGCAATCTGCGTCCAGACGATGGGCAGGTGCTTCTGGATGGGAAGGACGTGCGATCACGCAAGACCTGCTACCCCGCTCGATTGGGCTATCTGCCCCAGAACGGCGGAGGCTACCCCGACGTCTCGGCGGAGGATTTTCTGCGCTACGTCGCCGTCTCCAAGGGCGCGAGCCGCACCGAGGCAGAAGCCCAGAGCCACGCCATCCTGCGGGATATTGACCTGTATGACTGCCGTCATGACCGCGTCGCCTCCTTTTCGGGGGGCACCGTGAGTCGCCTTTTGCTGGCGCAGGCCTTTATGGGCAACCCCGAGGTGGTCATTTTAGACGAGCCCACCGCCTCCATGGACCCCGCCTGGCGTGCCTGCGCCCGCAAGCTCATGGCCAGAGAAGCCCAAAACCGCACCGTTCTGCTGGCGACCCACATCGTATCCGACGTGGAATCCGCCGCCCGTGAGGTACTGCTGCTCCGCCGCGGACGGCTGGTGGATTCGGGGACACCCTTCGAGCTGACCGAAAAGGTACGGGGACGGGTCTGGGGGATCACGGTCTACCCCGAGGAGGTGCCAACCTTCACGGCACGCTTCCGTATCGCCGCCATGACCAACACGAAAGAGGGGGTTACCCTCCGCATCCTCTCCAACCGTCGTCCCGCCCCCGAGGCCGTGGCGGTTGACCCCAATCTGGAGGACTACTACCTGTGCTTCACAGGGGAACTCTTGTAAAAGGAGATACACATCATGCTCACCATCCGCGATCTATCCAAATCCTATGGCTCCAATCTCGCCCTCAACCGGTTCACCTACAGCTTTGACCACGGCATCTACGCCCTCCTGGGCCCCAATGGCTCGGGAAAATCCACTCTCATGAACATCGTCACCCAGAACCTCAAATCCGACAACGGTGAGATTCTGTTGGACGATACCCCCATTGGCAAGCTGGGCGCGTCCTACCGCGAAAAGCTGGGGTTCATGCCTCAGTACCCCGGTATGTACCCCTCCTTTTCGGCTCTGGATTTCCTCCGTTACATGGCCGTATTGAAGGGGCTGAACAAAAAGAAAGCGGATGAGCAGATCGACGAGCTTCTGCACGCCGTGGAGCTTCACGACGTCCGCACCCACCGTATCGGCTCATTTTCGGGCGGTATGAAGCAGCGTCTTGCCCTTGCCCAAGCTCTGCTCGGTGACCCCGAGATCGTCATTCTTGACGAACCCACCGCCGGTCTTGACCCCAAACAGAGAATTGCTATCCGTAATTACATAGCCAGCGTAGCCCTCAATAAGACTGTCATTATTGCCACTCACGTAGTTTCCGATGTGGAGTTTATCGCACGCGAGGCCATCATGCTCAAAAAGGGCGTGATCTCGGACAGCGGAAGTCCCTACGAGCTGACTCAGAAGATCGAGGGTCAGGTGTGGCAGACGGTCGTAGCCGCCGAGGAAGTCCAGGCCATGCAGGAAAAGTTCCGCGTGGTTAACATCCAGAACGGCGAGCAGGGTGTGATTCTGCGTATCCTGTCCGACGTGAAGCCCACCGAGGATTCCGTGACGGTGGTGCCTTCTCTGGAGGATTACTACCTCCACGTGTTCGGAGATATTCTGTAAGAAGCAAAGGAGTACATATATGAAAACCAAACAGATCATAACCGCCATTCTGGCCGCCCTCATGCTGGCCACTACCTTCGTGTCCTGTAGCCGCCGCGACCAATTCCGGCCTCCCGAGACCGATGCCCCCACGGGGGAGCAGACAACGGTGACGGGACAGCCCGATGTCAATCATCCTACCGAAACGAATCCCACCGAAACCAACCCGAATGAAACCACCCTCGGCGGCGAAGAAGTCACCAAGCCCAATAGCCCCAATAACCCCGACGATCCCCCCACCTTCGCGCCCCCCTTGAGCGATGGCTCCGAGACTCCCAAGATCACAGGCAACCCCTACGAGGGCTGGACGGCCGAGGAGCTGTATGCCTCCTTCATGAAGGAGGAGGAGCGGTCGGAAACCTATGAATCTGCGTATTACTTCTACAATACGCCTTACTACGTGCTCCTTGACGTGCAGTACGGCGGCCATATGTTCAGTAAGCTCACGGGACAGGTGATCCCGATCTGTAAGGATCCCATCTGTGACCATAAAGACTGTATTTTCAGTAAGCTTACATCACAATTGTGCATGTGTCAGGTTGTGGACGACCGGATTTATATCACCACTGACGGAAAAGAGGAAGGATACATCATGTATTCCTTTGATCTGCTCATGAACGACGCGAAGGTGGTTGGTGAATGGAGCGATTATATCCAAAATATGTACGTATATCGGGATAAGGTCTACTATATCACGGGCGTAGATTTAGACAACGGACTAACCGGCTACGGTGCTATGACTTACGATATGAAGGAAAAAACCACGGCACCTCTATGGGAACAGTCAGAGCTTTGCTATACGATCTGTTTCGACGGAGGATATGCATGGTATTCCCCCAGAGAGAGCGGCTCGCTCCGTCGGTATAATCTGGATACTGGGGAGGATGAACTGATCATTTCGGGCGACCTCCTTGACCGCGAAAAGGGAGAAAGCGGGTTCGTATACGATTCCGGAGGAGAAAAGATCGCATACGTTGAAAAATGGATCTTCGGCGGTTATTTCGAGTATTACGTGCTGGATATGGAAACCGGTGAGCTGCGCGAAAGAAATATAGACGCATTGGAATATGACGGGAATACGTACGTTGAGATCCGTTTTGACAGAGAGGAATACAAGGACGATCCCCATTACGAGTATTACTTCAACAATACCACCGATGGGATCGGAGTCCGCAATGGCGGAAAGCTGTACAGAAAGGATGCTGCGACGGGAGAATTGCAAATGGTATATAACTTCCAAACCGACGGGATCCCCGATTGTATTCAAGGCACCCAGTTTATGGACGGCAAGTTTATCCTTGTCCAGTACCAGACCTATAAGGACTTCCGCAATCCCTATAACGAGTCTGCTCCCGAGTGGGCCGACAGCTATCGGTTCATTGTTTTCAATATGGAGACCGGGCAGGCCTATGAGCTTGGCGTGGATATATCACGAATGTCTATGCACAACCACACCGGCCGGTATTGATGCACAAAAGCTCCATGATACCCATGCTTATAAAGTCACATCCACGAAAGGGGATTTCCCATGCTCCGCTATGAAATCAAAAAGATCCTCGGCAACCGCTTCGTCGTATTCTTCTTCCTCCTCATGTTTGCCGTCAATGCCGTCCTGTCGGCGGTCTCGGTCATGAGCATTCCGGCCTCCCCCGAGACAGACCTGTCCGCCGAGGAGCTGGCCGCCATTGAGGAGATCTTTGCCCGCTACGAGGAGGATCCCGAGGCATTTCTCACCGAAATGGACACTCTGTACGCCTACTCCCAAAGGCTGACTGAGGTGCAGGTGCAGATGACCATGGATGCCATGATGAACGGGGTGGATCTGTCCACCCTGTCCATTCAGGACTACTGGCCTGAGTACAACGATGAAATTTGGGAGAAGATCCAGGAATACAACGGTACCTACCGCTACTTCCGCAACGTCAAGAACTACATAGACGTCACCCGCATCGAAAAGTACGATGAGGTCATCGCCCGCGCCGAGGCCGCCAAGATCGAGTACGTGGCCTTCGGCATGAGCGAGAACAGCTACGACTACCGCTATCAGGATGACGTCATCGACATTTACACCGTGGGCAAATACGTCCCCTTGGAGATCGAACGGGACATTGGCTGGAACCACTATTTCGCCTACGCCGACGGCAATATCTGTCTGATTCTGTTCCTGCTTGTCCTCGTCCCGGGACTTTTGTTGGACGAAAAGAAGAACGGCACCTACCCTATCATCCGCGCCACCAAGTTGGGACGGCTCTCCACCATGCTGGCCAAGCTCGCGGCCATGCTGTCGGTGATCGTCATCGCCGTGCTGACCTTCTCGGTCACCACCCTGATCCTGTTCGGTGCAGAGTTCGGCTACTCGTCTCTGTCCAACTACATTCAGATCTTTGACGATTACCTGTTCTGCCCCTACATCGTCACCGTAGGTGAGTATCTGGGTCTGTCCCTGCTCATCAAGATCCTGACCCTGTTCGCGTTGGGGACAGTCATCCTCACCGCCTCCTTCTTGCTCCGCAACTACGCCCTGACCTACCTTACGGGGCTTGTCATCGGCGGCGTAAACTTCTTTGTCTACTTCACCGACTATCTGGATATCAACAGCCCCCTGCGCCTGCTCAATATCTTCACCATCATGGACGCCGAGGTCTGCTTCTCCCGCTACTACGCCATCAACGTCTTCGGCCGCTGTCTGCCCTACCTCACCGCCATTTTCCTGTTCATGGGGCTGATCGCGGTGATCTTCGGTGTCTGGGCGACCCTGCTCTACTGCCGCTCGGCGGGTGGACGCTCGTTGCGGAAGGGCAAAAAGCTCTTTAAGATCCCCAACGTGGCTCTGCCCTGCTTCATCCCCGGCTTTGCGGGCTTTGAACTGCACAAGGTGCTGTTCGCGGGCAAGTATATCCTGCTCATTCTCGCCATTCTGCTGGTCAAGGGCTACCAGATCCGCACCACCGATCCCGTCAACTACTCCTTCTCGGATACCCTCTACAAGGAGTACATGGCCATGCTGGAGGGTGAAGTTACTCAGGAAAAGCTGGACTTCATCACCGACGAGCGTGCCGAGATCGACACCATCCGAGGCATGGAGAAGGAGATGGAGGCCAACTACCGCGACGGCCTCATTACCTACGACGAGTACGTGGAGTACCAAGGACAGCTGGAGGACGCCAAGGCCAGAGACGAGGTGTTCAAGGTCGTGGAAGCCCGCAGAGATTACCTGCTGGAACAGATCGAGGCGGGTCACGATGCCCATTTCGTATATTCCACGGGCTGGAACCAGATGTTCGGGCGGGGCTTTGACTACCTGCTTTACATCTTCGCCTTGGTGTTCGGCGCTATGCTCTTTACCACCGAGTACAGCGCTGGGGTATCGGGCATCCTCCGCGCCACCAAGCGGGGACGGGGGGAACTGTTCGCTACCAAGTATGTTATCGCCGTGGTCGCCTGCGCGCTTATGGCCATTGTTTGCGGCTATCTTGATCACACCAAGCTTACCGAGCTGTACACCTTCGCCTCGGCTACGTCTCCTGTCCAGAGCCTCCCCATCCTTGGCGGCATCGGCTGGGATATGACCATCCACCAGTATCTCATGCTCTTTGAGACCCTCCGCGTGGTGGGTGTGGTGCTACTGGGCTTCATCACCGTGGCGGTGTCCGTCCTCTCCAAGAAGTCTGTCAACACCATGGCCACCGTCGCCCTTGTGACGGTTGTCCCCTTCGTGTTCCGCCGCTTCGGGCTGGACTTCGCCCGCTATTTCGATTTCACCACCCTCCTGTCGGGTCACGAATACCTCACCCAATCGGCGGGCTCGGCTCTCTATTTCGTTCTGTTCACCGCCGTCGTCCTCGCGGTCTGTGCCGTACTGTTTGCGGTCAGCTTGGGACAATGGGTGGGATTCCGCCGAAGAGTACCCGGAAAGGAAAGGAGGATGCACTGATATGAAACACTACATGAAACTAATCGCTATTCTTGCGGTTCTGTTCACCATGCTCGCCCTTACCGCTTGCCAAACGGGTATGCCCACAGAGGGCGAGACCAAGCCCGCCTTTGTCAATCCCCACGCCATCGAGCAAAGCGATTGCCTCGTTCACACCTTGGAAAATGAGGTTTGCACTACCTGCGGCTGGGAATACCAAGTCTCCGATGGCTTGGAGATCGGCATCGACGAGTACAGCGGTCAATACCTCGTCCTTGGCCGCGGGGAATGCACCGACACCCAGATCTATCTCCCCACCACCCACGAGGGAAACACCGTCATGGGTGTCGCCATCGGGGCGTTTACGGGGGACGAGACCCTGACCCACGTGGTGATCCCCGAGGGCATGACCGTTCTGGGAGACTCCGCTTTCAGCCGTTGCTCCAAGCTGGTTTCGGTAGAGCTTCCGTCAACCGTCCAGACCCTCAACCGCGCCTTGTTTGAGGGCTGCTTCCGCCTCACGGACGTTGAACTCCCCGAAGGCATCACGTCCATTCCCGATTCCTTGTTCTCGGGCTGTTCCTCCCTCAAAAGCATCACCATCCCCTCCACCGTCACGAATCTCCACGGATGGGCCTTCAAAAAATGCCTGCGCCTTACCGAGATCACCATCCCCGAGGGGGTGACCGAGATCGGCAACGGTGCCTTTGAGGGCTGCCGTGACCTGACCACCCTGTACCTTCCCAAGACCCTCACCACCCTCAACGGATCCACCTTCAAGGACTGCGAATCCTTGACGGACGTTCACTACAGCGGCACCCTTGCCCAGTGGTGTAGCGTGCGGATCGACTTCCAGGATGCCAGCCCCACCATGCTCGCGGAGAATTTCTACGTGGACGGCGCACGGATCGAAGGAGACATTACCCTCCCCGAGGGTATCATTACCATTGGCAGTTACACGCTGGCAGGACTCCGCAACGTCACTTCCGTGACCGTCCCCGCCTCGGTGGCTTCTATTGGCGACAACGCCTTCAAGAACTGCGAAAAGCTTGCCTACCTCGTCTTGCAGGGCTCCACCCACGCGGGCAGTAACCCCTTCCCGAACACGGCGGTCAAGCACATCTACCTCACCGACACCCGCGAGGACGCCCTTTCCTACATCGCCTACTGGGCGGGTGCCTGCAAGTCGGCAGGGGCGGAGTTCCATTACGGCGATGCTTGGGAGTATGACGAGAACGGTGTGCCGCGGCTGAAAGAAGAATGAAAGGAATCACGAATATGAAACGAATCATAGCTATTTTGTTAGCCTTTATGACTGTCACGGCGGTATTTGCCTCCTGCAACCGCCGCGACAAATTTCGCCCCCCCGAGACCGACGTGCCCACGGGAGAGCAGACCACGGTCGCGGGACAGCCCGATATAAGTAATCCCGCCGAAACCAAACCTACCGACACCAACCAAAGCGGCGGGGATGTGACCGATCCGGGTACCACAACTCCCGACATTCCCATTGGAGACCCCTCCACAGGTGATGCCGAAAACGACAAGATCGCCGGCAACCCTTACGAGGGATGGACAGCCGAGCAGCTGTATGCGTCCTTTATGGAGGATCAGGAGCGGTCGATTTATAACAACATAAACGAGAAGTTCGGAAATACCCCATATTACGTGATTCTGGGTGTCCAACAGGGTGGCACCATGTTCAGTAAGCTGACAGGACAGGTGGTGCAGATCTGCAAAGACCCTATCTGTGACCATGAAAATTGTATATTTAGTATGTTACAGCTACTGTCATGTCTGGTTGTGGATGACCGTTGTTATCTGCTCATGTCGGGGTTCAAGGGGGATGTTTATGTCACCGGCCTGTATTCTTTCGATCTGCTCATGAATGACGCAAAACTGGTTTGTGAGTGGAGCGGTGCCGATGCCCCCAGAAAAGCACACATACACAACGATAAGCTTTACTATTCTACGGAGATGAAGTTTGATGACGGACAATACGACAGAGTCACAATGGTCTACGATATGAAGGAGAAAACAACCTCCCCTCTCCACCAAGAGCCGATTCGTTCCGGCGTAATTTGGTATGAAGGTGCTTACGAATGGTACACGTTGCAGTCGGATGGTTCTCTCCGACGCTACAATATGGATACGGGAGAGGACGAGGAGATCCTTGCCGGAAGTCTCTTGAATCATGAGGAAGGCGAAACGGGCTTCTATTATATGGGTTCGGTCGGTCAGAAGGTATACGTTATGAAATATTTAACCGTAGGAGGGAACACAAATTGCAAGGAGTATGACCTGGAAACTGGTAATATGCAGGACATAGGGGATACGACCGTGTTGCTATACGACGATATGATCTACCAGGGAGTGAGGCACAATGTCACGGAATACAAGAACGATCCGCACTATGAGTACTATTCTACGAAGGATAACGCAGGCTGCATCTACGGAGGCAAATTTTTTCAAAGAGACTCGAAAACAGGAGAGCTGCACGAGGTTGTGAGCCTTTCTACCGACGGAATTCCCGATTGCTTAATGGATTTTTGTATTCTTGACGGAAATTTCTTGATGATTAAATATCAAACCTATAAGGATTTTCAGAACCCCTACAGTCCCTCAATCCTCGAATGGGCAAGGAGTGATCGTTACGTTGTCGTCAATATGGAAACAGGAACGGTGTACGAGCTGGGTGTCGATCTGTCCGACCAATCCTACCACAAATGGCTGGAAAAGCATGAAAAACATGAGAGGTAAATCAAGCATGAAAAACAATCGGATTCTAACCGCTATTTTGGCCACTCTTCTGCTGGCCTCCTCTCTCGCCTCCTGCTCCCGCCGCGACCAATTCCGTCCCGACGAAACGGATGCACCCACGGGGGAGCAGACCACGGTTGCGGGGCAGCCTGATGTGAATCATCCCACCGATACCAACCCCAACGGCGGAGATGTAACTGGTCCCAACACCTCCATCCCCGACATTCCCGTCGGAGACCCCTCCACGGGTGACGCCGAAAACGGCAAGATTACGGGTAACCCCTACGAGGGCTGGACGGCGGAGGAGCTGTATGCGTCCTTTATGGAGGATCAAGCACGGTCGTCGGTTGGCAATAACACAAACGGTGTTTTTGGGAACACGCCTTATTACATAATTCTTGATGTCCAGTATGGCGGGGCTATGTTCAGTAAGCTGACCGGGCAGGTGGTGAAGATCTGTAAAGACCCCCTCTGCGATCATGAAGCCTGTATATTCAGTAATGTAACCTTAATGATGCGTTCAGCATGTCAGGTCATAAATGACCGTATTTACCTGACATTGGATAAAGCCAACGACAAAACCGTCATGTATTCCTTTGATCTGCTCATGAACGACGCGGAGGTGATTTATGAATGGAACGGTGCAGACCAGCCCACGAAGGTGTATGTATATCGAAATAAGATTTACTATAACGCGAACATGAAGTTTGATGACGGACAATACGATAGGGTCACCATGGTGTACGATATGAAGGAGAAAACAACGTGTCCGCTCCGTGAAAAGCCTGTTCATCTCATAACATGGCACCAAGGATTCTATGAATGGTACACGAATAAAGAAAACGGTACGCTTGGACGGTACAATCTGGATACGGGCAAGGACGAGATCATCCTTGACGAAAGCTGGCTGGATCGTGAAGCGGGCGAAATTGACATTCGTTTTGCGGGGGTATCGGATCAAACGGTTTACGTGTGGAAAAACATCAATCACATCTTCTCGAACTGGCTGAAATACGATATGAGTACCGGTGAAATGCATGATATGGGAAGCCCAACATTGCTTATATACGATGAAAACATATATACAAGAATCAATCATTACGTAGAAGAAAACAAAAATGACCCTCATTATGATTATTATCAAACTTATAACAATAACACTTCAAGCAACGGGACGAAATGGGGCGGAAAATTATACCGTTACAATGCCCAAACGGGAGAGTATGAGATTCTCTTCCAGTTATGTACCGACGGTATTCCCGATAACTTAGAGCAGATTTTGATTATGGATGGGAAATATGCCTTGATCCAATATCAGACCTACAAGGACTTCACTAACGTCTATAACACCAATATTCCCGAATGGGCAAACAGCCGCCGCTATGTTGTGGTGAATTTGGAAACAGGAACGGTGTATGAATTAGGTGTCGATCTGGATGACTCATCCTACCACAAATGGCTGGAAAGCCATAGATAAGGAGGCTTTCTCATGAAACCCAATCGAATCATAACCGCTATTCTGTCCGCTCTTTTGCTGGCCTCGACTCTCGCCTCCTGCAACCGCCGTGACCAATTCCGTCCCCCCGAGACCGACGTGCCCACGGGAGAGCAGACCACGGTCGCGGGACAGCCCGATATAAGTAATCCCGCCGAAACCAAACCTACCGACACCAACCAAAGCGGCGGGGATGTGACCGATCCGGGCACCACAACACCCGATATTCCCATTGGAGACCCCTCCACAGGCGATGCCGAAAACGGCAAGATCACCGGCAACCCCTACGAGGGGTGGACAGCCGAGGAACTGTATGCGTCCTTTATGGCGGATCAGGAGCGATCGGTTTATAATAACGTAAACGATATGTTTGGTAATACCCCCTATTATGTGATTCTGGACGTCCAGTACGGCGGTTACATGTTCAGTAAGCTGACGGGACAGGTGGTGCAGATCTGCAAAGACCCTATCTGTGACCATAAGACTTGTATATTCAATCACCGTACATCATGGATGAGATCGTGTCAGGTCGTGGATGACCGCTGTTATTTGGCGGTGGAAGGGTACAAGGGGGATATATATACGTGCAGCTTGTATTCTTTCGATCTGCTCATGAACGATGCGCGGTTAATTTGTGAGTGGAAGGATATGGATTGTCCCGACTCCATATATGTGTATCAGGGTAAGATTTACTACGACGCAGAGATAAAGTTTGATGACGGCCAATATGGTAACGTTACCATGGTGTACGACATGAAAGAGCAAACAATGTATCCACTCCGTGAACAGCCTGTTCGTTGTACAGCAATCTGGTATGTAGGCGCCTATGAATGGTACACAAATGCAGAGATCGGCGCGCTTGGACGGTGCAATCTGGACACGGGTAAGGATGAGGTAATCGTATCGTCAAGCCTTTTGGATGCCGAGGCGGGAGACCTGGATTTCCGTTTTGTGGGGGTATCGGGTCAATCGGTATACGTGAGAAAAAACATTATCGACTATAACCATTTATATCTATGTTATGATATGGAAACAGGTGAATTGCAGGAGATAGGAGGAATCACACCGTTCATATACGACGGTACATACTATCAAGTAGTGCTTCATAATGTTGATGAATATAAGGACGATCCGCACTATGAATACTATTGCAATAGTACCGCTGGACAAACTCGCTTTGGAGGTAAGTTTTATCGGACAGATGAGAAAACGGGGGAACTACACGAGGTTGTGAATCTTCGTACCGATGATATTCCCGATTCCTTAACAGACTTTTTGCTCCTTGACGGAAAGTTCTTGATGATCGAATATCAAACCTATAAGGATTTTAAAAATCCCTACAGCCCCTCTATTCCCGAATGGGCGCGTAGCGAGCGTTATGTTGTCGTGAATCTGGAGACCGGGACGGTGTATGAATTGGGCGTTGATCTGTCCACCCAATCCTATCATAACCGCCCGGGCAGATCATAAAAGGAGTTCGAGCATGAAAACCAAACGAATTTTAGCTACTACGCTGGCCGCCCTTATGCTGGCATCTACCCTCGCCTCCTGCTCCCGCCGCGACAAATTCCGCCCCGACGAGACCGATGCCTCCACAGGAGAACAGACCACGGTCGCGGGACAGACCAACGTAAGTAATCCCGCCGAAAGTAACCCCACCGACACCAACCAAAGCGGTGGGGATGTAACCGACTCGGATGCCACCGCTCCGCCTAATAATCCTATCATTACGCCTCCTCTCGTTGGTGGCGTAACCGAGAAGATCACCGGCAACCCCTACGAGGGCTGGACAATCGAAGAGTTATATGCGTCCTTTCAGCAGGAATCCGAGCGCTCGGTCTACAACAATGAATACGGCTTTTTCGGGAATACGCCCTACTACGTGATCCTCGACGTGCAGCATGGCGGCTATATGTTCAGTAAGCTGACGGGTGAGGTAGTGCCCCTGTGCAAGGATCCGCTTTGCGAACACAACTCCTGCATTTTCAGCCACAACACCCTCTTTCATCGGACGTGTCAGGTGGTTAATGATCGCATTTATCTGGTTGTGCTGGATGCCATCGGAATGCGGTACGTCCTGTATTCCTTTGACCTGCTCATGAATGACCCCAAGCTGATCTGCGAGTGGAAGGATGCTCCCGATAACGCCACGATCTATGAGGGAAAGGTTTACTACAACACGCGCCTGAAAACCGATGACGGTAAGACCGTCTACAGCGGCATGGTTTACGACATCAAGGAAAAAACCACAACTCCCCTGTGGGAGGATCGCAGAGACTGCAACGCGATCCGCTACGATGGGGACTCTATATGGTATACGCCACGCAATGACGGCTCTCTCAGACGGTTTGATCGCGTTACAGGGGAGGATTCCGTTATCCTTTCGGGAAGCCTTTTGAACCGCGAGGCGGGGGAAACCACATTCGTGTTTCTGGCTGCCTCAGATCGGGAGGTGTACGTGCGGAAACGGTTGGCAGACGGCAATACCACAAACATTCTGCGGTACCATACCGAAACGGGTGAACTGACCGACACAGGATGGGGACAGGCTGTTTTGTACGGAGATCACGTCTACCTGAACATCTCCCATGCCGTGGAAGAGAATCGGGACGATCCCCATTATGAGTATTATTTCAACAGCAATACCTACGGCATCGGCACCCGCTGGGGTGGGAAATGGTATATGCACGATCCTGAGACTAGTGAGCCCCGCGTTATCGTGAATCTCCAAACCGACGGTATTCCCGATTGCTTTGTCAATTCTCTGTTTATGGATGGCCGATTCGTTTTGATCGAATACCAGACCTACAAGGATTTCACCAATCCCTACAGTCCCACGGTTCCCGAGTGGGTCAGGAGCAGGCGGTACGTAGTGGTGGATCTTATTACAGGACAGGCATTTGATGCAGGCGTGGATCTGTCCAGGCAGACGGCGGAGAATCCCTATGGACGGTGACATGTAGGTAAATCCTATATTCCTTGACATTCGGTAAATTCGTGCCGATAAGGTATTTCGCGAAATCGCATCGTATGGTATAATGAAGCCGTACGATCCGATTTTGCATATAAAGAAAGGATACCGATTATGAAAAAGCTGCTTCTGCTCGCGCTGGCCACCACGATTCTGCTTGCTTCTTTTGCCTCCTGCTCCCGCCGCGGGGCTTATGAGGATCAATTGGAAAGCCAAAAGGAAGCCGCATCCATGGATGCAGCTATGGACACAGGTCCTGTCCGCGGTGAGAATCACGAGGACTACGATGTGACCATGGAGATCGACACCGAAGCCAAAACAGAGGGGAATACCTCGGGTAATGTGCAAGATCCGCCCGCCGACGAGCCCCCAAGCTCCACATTCTACCGTGGTGGCACGCTCCTGCCCACGGGTAAGAAATACTACGTGAATTCGGTGGCATACTTCTACAACAACTTGACAGGCAACATCAGCCATTGGTGCAGCGATCCTCTGTGTCCCCACGACGAGAGCTGTATCTGGTCGAGTAATCTGTACGCCAAGCTGGAATACGTCAGCGACAAGCATATCTATTTCATATCCGACTACGGCGATATGGTGCCTAAGCTGTACCGTTGCGACCTACAGCGGAACAACATTGAGCTTTTGTACGAGCTGCCCGGCGTGGCCGAGGACAAGGCTACCTACTACGACCATGTTGAGGTGGTCTACGAGAAGGGGGACAAGGTCTATTTCGTCCAGAGCGAATACAAGTCCCAGGGAAAGAGCGTGACCGCCTTCAAGGTGTTGGACGCGGTTTCCAAGGAGATCACGGTTTTGTCGGGAGACAAGAGCGTACAGATCGAGGCCGTTGTTCGGGACATGGTCTACTATTCTCTGCGCGGTGTTGCCTCGGCGGAGGATACGGTGATCTACAAAACCGATCTGTCCTTTGCGAATGCGGAGGAAGCCTTCAAGGCCTGTACCATCCGTGACTACAACAACGAATATATGCTGATAGAAAAATACGAAAACGGCTACGGCTGGACAACACTCAATCCCGTCTATGCTTACTGCATGAACACGGGCACCTATATCCCCCTGCCCACAGGTGACGGAGCCGTGAACTTCAAGCTGTCGGGGGACTGCGTTTTCTTTGAAAAGCCCCTTTCGGCGGAGGAGATCCAAGGCTCCCCCTTGAAGGATTACTATGAATACACCTGGCAGACTCGGGAGGAGATGCCCGACGGCACGGTCATCACCAGCGGGATCAAGAACGCCTCCACCACCCGCGCGGGGAAAATCTACCGCATGAAGCTTGGGAGTGAGAAAATCGAATGCGTGGTGAGCTTTGCCTACAAGGATATCCCTGTTCGCATTGAGGACTTTGAGGTAAATGGTGACAAGGTTTACTTCACCTTCAAAAACCACGAGGAGTTCAAGAATTTCTACAATCAGGATTTTGACGAAATGAGTCAATATGTATTCCCTCATTACGCCGTAGCGGATCTGAAGGGACAGAATGTGACCATTTTGAGCTTTGACGGGCTGGATTAAGAGGATTTGGCCCTGTGATAAAAAGAGCCGACTTGAGGTAGGCCATCCTACTGACAAGCCGGCTCTGTCGTTTTTCGTGATCCATGCCCCTTTTTACGAAAAAAATGAGAAATATTTTTCAAAAACGACGGTTTCCCGTTTTCGGTTCCGTCTTTATCAGTGAAGGGGGCGGTAACAGGAAGGGAGGCGCGGTCAATTGAAGGATGATGGGATCATCGAGCTGTTGCAAAGCCGTGATGAGAAGGCCATCGAAATGACGGCGGAACGGTACGGACGTTACTGTATGCAGATCGCCATGAATATTCTGCACAATGAATGGGACGCGGAGGAATGTGTGAACGATGCCTATCTTCGCTTGTGGAACAGCATCCCGCCCGCGCGCCCGAAAGTCCTGCGGGCATTTCTCGGGCGGATCGTGCGGAATCTGTCCATTGACCGCCACCGCTCTATCCACCGCGCGGGCTACAACAGCGATCTGGAGGTGTCTCTGGAGGGCTTGATGGAGGAGCTGGGGGACTGTATTCCGAGCGATGATGAGGTCCCCGGCTCGGTGCTGGAGGCATTACCCGGGCTGTTTGACGGTTTTCTGGAGAAGGAGACCGAGCTGAACCGCAAGCTGTTCGTGGGCCGGTATTGGCATGGCTACAGCATGGTTGTACTGGCGGAGGGCTATGGGATTTCCGAGGATGCGGTAGACGGACGGTTGCGGCGGATTCGGGAGCGGTTGCGGAATTATCTGGAAGAGAGGGGGATTCGAATATGAGGAGAACCAACTATGAGGCTTATAAGCAGCTCAGCGGTATACGGGACGATTACATCACCGAAGCCGAGCTGCCCATGGCATATGTGAAAAGAAGCATGAGGCGCAGGCGGCTGAAAAACAGACTCAGCCGTGTGGTGCAAAGCAACTGGTTTGTTGCCGCTGTATGCACCATTGTATCCTTGAGCACGGTCTCTTGGATCGCATATATGGGGCAGAGGATACCCACGGAGGTTCCCCCGCCTTATGGCAGTATGCAGGAGAGCACCGCCACGCAGTATGGCGATCAGGATCCTATGATCTTGTATGCCAATCCCTACGAGGGCATGAGCCGGGAGGAGCTGTATGAGCTCTACGCAAGACAGGAGACCGCCATTTCCCGGGCCGTGACGGATCATGCCAACAGACAGTACCAAACCCCGTACTACGTGTTTGTGAGCGACACGGAAAAAGAAGCCCGTGTATTTAATAAGCTGACGGGAAAATATGAGAGCATTTGCAAGATAGAGGGGTGTGAACACACCAATCCGGAGGACTGTCCCGCCACGTATACGAAAGGCCTTGTTCCGGGTTCATTACGGGTGGCGAACGACTGCGTCTACGCGATTCTGGACACCGGGCAAGGTGAGCAGGCTCTGTTTACCTTCGATTTGGATCTGACTAATCCGCAGATGCGGGGAGCGTACACATCACCGTCTCCCTTGGTTATGGCCTATCGGAATCTCCTTGTGGCTAACGGCACCATCTACGATGTGTGTATGAGCATTACCCCTAAAGACGGCCGATTCCATTTTGATTCGGCGCGCTTCATCGTTGAAAATGGGGATATACAGGAGTTTGCGAGCATGATCTCCCACATACGGGACGGGGCGCTTTTGTACTTTTCTACCCATGAAGGAATTATGCAAGCGAACCTGCAAACGGGAGAGATCGTCACTCTGCTCTCTGCCGCAGAGCTGGGGTATGAGGTCTACGATCTCCCGGAACGGGACAGCAGCAGCGGATATCCACTGCTCACCGCCTTGAAAAACGGCCGATTGTATATCGAAACCGTCACGGTCACGGGAGAGAGCCGTTACTGTACCTTGACGCTGGACACCATGACTCTTGATCCGTATATACCCGCTTGGGAGGAGACCGCGCCCGAATCGTTCCTTGTTTACGACGGGACTGCCTACATGGTGAAGCAGGGCGTTGTTTATGCCACACCGTTGGATGGGGCTGACACCAAAATGGTCGCCCGCCTCCCCGATGGGCGGGCGTGTATCCTTGTTTCCTGTGATGGCAGGATCCTGTATGCGGAAACCGAAACTCATATTCTGATGATTGAGTTGGAAACAGGAAAGATTTATATTCCATAATGAAATAACCGCGAAAGGGGCGATCTCATGATCCGATACGAAATCAAAAAGCTGTTTGGCAACAAATTCATCCCCATTTTCTTTGTCATCATGTTCGCCTTGAACCTACTGCTATCCTACTACGCCGCCCCTCGCTCACGGGGTGAGCTGAACCTGCATTCCGAGCTGGATGCGGAGACCCAGGCCATTGTGGATGAAATGTACGCACGCTACGAGGCGAATCCCGAGACGTTCATGGAAGAATTCTCAAGCTGTCGGGCGTACTATCTGACATCCATCGAAATGACCTCTCTGGTGACCGAGAAGAACATGGAAGCCATGATGCGGGGCGAGGAGGGCAACTACACCATACAGGATTTTTGGCCAGAATATAACGAGGAAATTCAAGCCAAGGTGGATCTTTATTTCAATACCTATCGGTATTTCTACCGCGTCAGTGGATACGTCACGGAGGAGTACCCCGCGCTTCTGAAGAGTGTGATCGACAACGCCAAGCTGTTTCAGGAGGAATACCTGGCCTACGGCATGAGCGCGGACAGCTACGAATACCACTACCAGAGCGACGTGATCGACGTTTACTCCGTAAACAAGAATCTGCCCATTCGCTTTGAGGATCGCAAGGGGTGGGATATGTATTTCACCTATACCGACGGCAATATCTGTATGCTGCTATTCATCCTCGTCCTCATCCCGGGACTTCTGCTGGATGAGAAAAAGAACGGCACCTTTCCCATTCTCCGCGCCACGAAACAAGGACAGTTGGCTCTGATCGTCACCAAATACATAGCCCTGCTGCTGGTCTCTGCCGCTTCCGTCCTGCTGTTCAGCGGAGCCACGTGGATCATTTTCGGATTGGAAAGCGGCGGGTATTCCTCTCTCTCCAACTTCGCGCAGATCTTTGAGGTGAACGTGTACTGCCCGTACATCGTCACGGTGGGTGAATATCTCGGTTTGACCCTGCTCATCAAAATACTCTCCCTGTTCTCGGTGGGCTCTCTGCTCATGACGGTTTCCTTGTTGGTCAAGAATCACGCTCTCAGCTACCTTGCGGGGCTGATCTTCGGAGGGGCAAACTTCGCCGTCCACTTCACGGATTTTCTGGACACGGATCATCCTCTCCGCCTACTCAACATCTTCACCGTCATGGATACCGAGGTGTGCTTCACCCGTTACCATGCCATCAATATGTTCGGGCGGTGTCTGCCCTATTTGTCCGCTATTTTCCTCTTTTTCGGTCTGCTTTTGGCCTGTACCGCCGTGGCGACGGGACTGCTTTACTGTCGTACCCCCGGTGTTCATAAGGTACGGCGGAGGAAGTCGCGGAGCAAGCGGGCGATATTCACCAAGGCCATCCCGTGCCCCGTGCGTCTCATGGGCGTGTACGAGCTGCACAAGCATTTGGTGGCGGGAAAATGGCTACTCCTGATCCTGGCCGTCCTGCTGGTCAAGGGCTATACGGTGTACACCACCGAATCGGTGGCGTACTCCTTTTCGGACGCGGTCTACCGGGACTACATGGAGCTTTTGGCGGGAGAAGTCACCGACGCCAAGCTTGCCTACATGGAGGACGAGCGCGCCTATCTGGACAGCATCCTTTCCTCCGAGGAAATCATGAAGGAGGAGTACGCGAGCAAGGAGATCTCCTTTGCCGAATACATGGAATACCAGGACGAGCTGGATACGGCAAAGGCCAAAGACCCCATTTTCGTGTCCGTGGAAGCCCAGCGGGATCACCTGCTTGCCTTGCG
>JAZOOM010000236.1:0-1773 GCA_045655025.1 Eubacteriales bacterium
TGACCTGTTGTCTTCCTAAGACCGCTTGGCCTCCGACTTACCCCCGCATAGCCGCAACCCAACGCCCCGACAAACCCAAATTTGAAGATTAGCTGAATCGTTACATTTCAATTTTCTGAGGTATACAGGAATGAACGAAAACCTTCCTTTATGCAAGTGGGGCTCTTTTGTTTATCCACGACCGTCAATATGACTGTCGATGTCTTGGCAAGGCTTATTGGCGGACACAAACGCAAAATAGGGCACACCTCTTTTGAGGTATGCCGTTTTTTTGAAACTGCCCCGGAGAGTCATGCTCTATATGAGGCGGTCTTGTAACATGGGGGCGGTGGGAGATCAGCTCTTGGTATAGAACCAGATCACGCCGGATCTATGGGGGAGCTGATCCGAGAAGCCCTCGGCGGCGAGCTTGGCACCCGATACCGTGAAGGTTCTGTGCCCCAGCTCGTCGGTGAAGGTGTAGGTCTTGGTGGGGTCAAGGTGGAGGTTGCGCAGGGTGATGCTGTCGGCCTTGACGCGGACGTTGCGGATGATCTGGACAAAGCCCTCGCGCTCTCCGTCGAACTGCATGGCGTACCAATCCTCGGTGGACTTGCGGCACTCGGTGAGGGGGTAGTAGTCGCAGGACAGCTCCAGCTCGGCGGCCTTGCGCCACACGGGGTGGAAGCGGCGGCCTACGGCGTAGACCTCGTCGGGGTGGTAGAACTCGATCATGGAGGTCAGGGCGGGGGTCAGGGCGTTCTGATAGCCGAAATCGTCCACCTGATGCTGTTGGCCGTTGTAGTTGCCGTCGGGCTCGTCCCAGTTGTAGTTATGGGCGCGGAAGTAGGGAATCCACTCGAACATCTCGCGGTGCTGCTTCTGCTTGATGTAGTGGTCGCCGTAGCCCACGTCGGTGTAGTGGAGGGGAACGGCGCGGCGCATGGTTTCGGGGTCGTTGCGGCGGCCGCCCGAGGCGCAGGAGTCCATCCACAGGCCGGGATTTCGCTCGATGAGAGTATCCCAGTAACGGTAGTAGCCCAGAATGTGGAGGTTTTCCAAGACACCCTCACGGTCGGGCTCGGTATTGTGCGCCCAGTAGGGGGCGGGAGGGAAGTTGAAGTCCTGACGGTAGACCGTGATGTGGGAGTCCTTGATGATCTTATCCACGGTGTCGATGAGCCAGTCGCAGACGGCGGGATCGCCCAGATTGAGGAGGGCGTTATCCTGCAACCACCAGTTGTCCTCGGCCTTGTAGTGCAGGAGGAACTCGGGATGCTGATTCCACAGATCCGAGCCACGGCGGACGCGCTCCGGCTCGAACCACACCAGGAAGTCGATGCCCTCCTTGGCCAACTTTTCGCCCACGGGACCCATGCCGCGAGGGAAGTGGTCGGGGTTGGGGTACCAGTTGCCCGTCATGGGCCAGTCGTTGTTACAGGGGTACCAGCCCGCGTCGATCCACCAGATATCGGGACGGATTCCCCCTGCAAGATAGGCATCAATGCCCCTTGTCTGATTGAATTCCGTTGCCCCGGTGAACTCGGCATGTCCGTCTGCGGCAAAAACGTGCATACAGCACTTGGGAGGAATGGGCGCTCCGTTCTCCTTGGGGAGAATGTGGTCAAAGTACCACCCACGCCACATTTGAATGCCTCGGAGCTCGTCCCCTGCAAATGCCTGAAGATTCACACGGGGGGTGCGCATGGTCTCGCCGGGACGGATAACAAAATGACAGCGTCTCTGGCCGATTTTCACCGCTGCTCCCCTCTCGGTATATGCGGCATCCGCTGT
>JAZOOM010000237.1:0-1515 GCA_045655025.1 Eubacteriales bacterium
CCCTCGCGGTACGATATGCGCCCTTGCGGGCGCGTGAATCTCCCCGACAAACCCAAATTTGAATACCCTCCCCCATCCGAAAGGAGACCCAACCATGACGACACAAGAATTCATCGCCCGCCGCGAGGCGGAGGTGACCGCCCCCATGCTGGAATACTACCGCTCTTGGGCAGAGGACGGCGAGGGGGGCTATAACGAGTCCCATATCCAAAAATGCGCCGAGCTTCTGGACGGGTATGCCGCTTCCTTGGCCTCGATTGATGCCCCCGTGGGCGCCAAGCGGGACAAGAAGATCATGGCCGCCGTGAAAAAGGCGGTGCTCGCCCTGAACAAGCTCAACGAGAAAACCGACTATGAGATGCTGGAGACCGACGAGCGGGAGAGCATCTGCGTGCTGATTACCGACGCCGCCGTACAGGCGGGGCTCACCGAGCTTCCCGAGGACGATGACGTGACGGGAGAGTGGAGGGAGTTCTGATATGGTACAGCCCGCCCCAAAGCCCATTTTTACCACAGTTCCCGTAAAAGGGCTGAAAAAGGATTTCAAGATCCTGCATTTCACCGACCTCCACGCCTGCGCGCTGGACGAGGCGGAAAAGGCCGCCATGGAGCCCGTCCGCCGGGACTACATCCCTCCGCGGCAGGGACTTTTCTGCGGCGGCAGACCCTACCCCTCCGAGGCCGCCCTCCCCGCGCTCCTTGCCTACGGTGAGGAGATCTCCGCCGATCTCATCCTCATGACGGGGGATATCATCGACTTCCCATCCGAGGCCAATCTGACCCTGCTCAAGTCCTGTGTGGACGGCTGCAAGGTGCCTGTCCTCTACATGACGGGCAACCACGACTGGAGCTTTGCCGACGACTATCACACCGAAAACGCCGCCGCTACCTATCTCACACGGGTAGACGCCATCTCGGGCTGTGTGGACCACGCCGCGATCTATGAGTGTGATACCGTACTGGTCTGCGCCGTGGACAGCGGGCTTGACCGTATTCGTCCCGAGACGCTGGAGGCGTACCTGACCGCCGCCCGCCGCGCGCGGGAGACGGGGAAGTCTCTCATCCTCGCCCTTCACGTCCCCGTCCACGCCGAGACCCTGGTGGAGGACACGGTGCGGGTTTGGGGGCAGGAGCTGACCATCGGCGAGGGTGCCTTTGGCTATGACGATCCCGCTACCATGGCCTTTTACAACGCCGTGGCGGTGGAGTCTGATTTCGCTCCCGATGCCGTCATCGCGGGACACGTCCATTTCGACCATGAGGATACCTTCCCCAACGGAACCCCCCAGTACATCACCGACATCGCCTGTGACGGACATTGTAGAGTTTTGACCCTGACTTCCGCCCAATAATCCGAAAGGAATTTTGATCATGAAAAACAAGCTCTCCCGCGCCCTTCTGCTGGTGGGTGTTCTGACCCTTCTTGTCTGTTTGGGTCTGCTCTGCGCCTGCGATAACGGAGGTACTCCCGACGAGACCCCCGCCCCCACCGATCCGGTGACCGATGCCCCCACC
>JAZOOM010000238.1:0-7507 GCA_045655025.1 Eubacteriales bacterium
GTTGTTGCGATCACTGCCGTTGTCGCGGCCACAGCCGTTATCGCGGCCACAGCCGTTGTTGCGATCACTGCCGTTATCGTGTCCGCAGCCGTTGTCGCGGTCGCCGCCGTTGTTACAGCCGCAGCCACCGTTGCGGCGGTCGTCCCTGCCGCGGTTGAGGTCGGGAGAGCCGCAACCGCAACCGCCATGTCCCGGGGTGCGATCCGCGAGCGTCCGGGGGACGGGGTAGGAGGGGATGGTTTCGGGAGCGGGGCCATGGCCTCGGGGCGCGGTGGGCAGATCGCAACCGCAACCGCCGCGGCCGGGGATATTCTCCGCGCCGGGATAGGCGGGAAGGGGACTACGGCCATGGGGGCGGCGGTAGGGCATACGGGTATGATCCCACGGGTCGCGTCCTCCGCGGCCGTTGAAGCGGTAGGATTGGTCTCGGTCGTACTGTCGGTTCATCATACCCGTCTCCTTTCTCCTCGGCAAGCACAGCCGTTCGCGGTGAAGCCGCCCTCGCCGCCTAAGGGCAGATCCAGCTCGGTGAAGAGGGTACCTCTGTTCAGGGCGGTGTCGGTGTCGTAGAGCGCCCGAAAGGCTTGGCAGGGGGCGTAGACCATGGCGAGCGGGTATTCCGAGAGTCCCCAGCTGTCGGGGCCACAGCCCTCATACCCCGCGCAACACCCGCAGGAATGATCCCGGGACTCGTTCAGCGGGCGTTCCTGTCGAGACAGGAGCTCTCCGCAGGGGGGAAGTCCGGGGGATCCTTCCCGCATGTGTCCGCCCTCTACCGAAGTGCCGTGGGGCAGAAAATCGTTTTGTTCCATGCTGATACCTCCATATTGATTTGATCCCGAAGGGTCATTGGCAGTATATGCCCCCTGCGGTCGTTTGGTGTCGAAAAAGCCCATCATAGCGAAAAAAGGCACCCGCCCGAAGGGCAGGTGCCTGCATATGGGGTTACAATTCTACCACGGTAACGCCGTGGTTGCAGACACGCAAAAGCTGTTCTAATTCTTGATGCCGCTTTTTCATGTCCCGTGCTTGCGCATTAAAAATCGTGAAATCTTCTCCGAAAATAACCGATTTTACATGGCCGTTCCGTTCTTGTGCCTTGAGCCATTGCCGTGCCCTGTCGTGAATCACACCGCCCTTTCCTGTGCTCCCATACCCGTGAATGACCAGAATACATCGGTAGCGGTGCTGTCGGCAACGCTCCAGGGAGGATTTCAGGTAAGCTATAGCCTCCGTTACAGGTGGCATGCCCTCTTTGATATTGATTTCCGTGTACGTATTCATTCGGCTGTCCCCCCGACGTATCGGGCCCGAAACCGCTCAGCGTTCATGGGTACCGATTGCATGATTTCACACAGAGGTGTGTCCAGGCAGCTTCCGAAGCATTCATACCTTCCGTTGTGATTCAATTGCACGTGTCCGGCAGGGTTGATCATCAAATACGAGTTTTCCATGCTTCCGCAAGGCTCGGAGATCATTGCTGCGCCCGAATAAGCACGGTGCCGCGCGCAAAACTCCTGAAATTCTCGATCGGTGATTTCATAGGACTTGGCAGCGTCGTTGATGCCGTGGATCAAATGCATTTGGAAAAGCTTGATCTTATCGGGCTTCAGCGCGCCATACAGGGGGAGCAGATCCTCCCGGACGTTCCATTTGGATACAACGGTATTGACCTTTACGGTCATGCCGCACTCATGGATCGCGGTTGCCAACGGAATCCAGTCCTCCAATGTCTTGACAACCCCGTGACAGCACCGTCCGATTTGCCGGTTGGTATTTCGGCAAATCGAGTCAATGCTGATCCCGATACAGGCTATTTTCCCTTTCCAGGAGCGGACCCGTTCGGGGGTTACGTTCGACCCGTTGGTTACGATGGATGCGGTCATACCGAGGGAGTGGGTATAGTCGATCAGCTCGTCAAGATGCGGATACAGCGTGGGCTCGCCGCCCGCGAAATTCACCCGTCCGCTCGAAATTTGGTTGGCCTTGAAATAGGCGGCAATACGGTCGAGAATGATTTTGCCTGTTTCCGGTAGCGGGTCCTTTTGTCCTTCAAACTTTCCGAAGCAGTAGGTGCAACGGTAGTTGCAGCGGTTCGTGATGTGGTAGTTAACCACAGGGTAAGCATTGTAAGCGTTCATGCTTGCGTCCTCCTAACGAAAAATTGGTTTGGGAGGATCGCACCGTTCCGAAAATTGAGTTATCTGATTGTGTTCCGGTAGCCTTCGCGAATCATATCGCCGTATTTTTGCAAAAACGATTCAAGACCGTTTTGCAGGTAATCGTAGAACGTCCACGAAATGCCGGATGCGAGAGGCTCGCCGTATATAGCCGTATTGCCGAAGCTATATGAAATGTAGTTTCGCTTGTCCTTATCGTCGGTTCCGAGCGAAAGGGTCAGCGCGACCTTGTTCAGAGCATTCCAGAGAACGTAGTACTCGCTTTCCATATCCATACAAGGAGCCGGGAGTATTTTCGTCCAATAGTCTCGCTCGATGTCTTTGTTGCGTTTGTTTTCAGCCGTAGGATGAATTTCTTCCGTAAAGGTTTTGGGGAAGGTTTTCTTTACAATTTCTTTCGCGAAATCCAGGGCAACTCGGATGCCTTTGTCCTTACAGACGGCTCCGATGATCATTTCCAGGGAATCCGCGAGATACTTCTCCTGCTGTAGGGATTGCAGATGTTCCTCGTCGCTTGTTTCGTAGTCGAAAAAGAGGGAGTCAAACTCAATATACTTAGCGGGCAAGCCAACGTGCAGAAACAGTTGATCGATGCCAAGTCCTTTGGCAATCGCCACCTGCGCTTCCGCGCGGATATAATCCTCAAAAAGAGCCTTCATTTCTTTCTTGGTGTTCCACTTCAAAACGGTTTTCGGATTGTAGAAAAGAAGCTCCGCTACCGCCAAGCCGTACACCGCGTCGCCGAGCTGCTCCAGCTCGGGAAATCTTTCGGACTCGCTCCTTTGCGCTGTATCACGATCCAGCAGGGAAATGATATAGTCGTCCTTGTACCGATCGTTGGGTTCAATACCCAAGCCCTTCAACATGGTCTTGAGCCGGTCGTAGTGCTTGTTTCTTGTGGACATATCGAGCTGATGCGCCGTACAGATGCCCAATTGATCCTCAACGATTTTGACCAGATCAATGAATATTCTCTGCAAATAAGAAAACTGAACGGTTTCATCCTCCGAGAGCAGGGTGACGGCGTGGGCCTTCAGGTAAACACGCTTCCATATGTTTTCGGGGGTGAAGCAATCGGGATGGTAAGCGCGGAACAGTTTGCGCTCGTCATCCTCCCGATCGGTGAAATGGAAGGGGCCGCAATCCAAGATCACCGGGATCTCTTTGGAGCTTTGGATATCCTCCGGAAGGAAGTGCGCCACTTCGTTTGTCAAGAAGCTTTGCACCTTCTCCGCGTCATGGGGGTAATTGTAAGCGCAAATGAATTTGTTCCATATGCTCCTACCCGTCTCCAACCGAGATTCCTCCGCTGCGTTCATGGGATAGCAGAAGCACAGGTGATCCAGTACGGATACGTCACAGTATTGAGACAGGCGTTTAAACGTGAATCTGCGCCCCCGTTCTTCCAACGCGGCCACCAATTCCTCATACATGGACATATACAGCGGGAATCCGTTGCCGAGCATCAAATCCATATGGGGCATTTGCTTCAAATTTTCAAAGATATATGCAAGGATCTTTTCCGCATGGCGGAGGTCGTTTTGCTTCGCCGCCTCGTTGATGAAGGTAACGACGCAGAACCGGTCGTGCTTCTCCCAAAAGGCCTTGTCATCCAGGAGAGCCTGACACAGAATGGTATTGTCGGCCTTATGCTCCTGCGTGCTCATAAGCGCGGCCCCATAACGGGTGGCGTAGCGCGTTTTGGTTTGGTTGAAATCGTAGCCGAATTGCCGAAGTACAAACGCGTTCAGAGATTCCTCCAAGTACACGTGAAAATCATGGTAGGACTGTTCGGCTTCGAAATAGCATTTGTTCTTGACACCCGACGAAACATTGTCCAGCACCATTTTCAACGCACCGAAGCTGCGATTGATCTCGTCCTCCTGCGCGATCCTGATTTGATCCAATATCGGCAGGGTGAAAAGATTCTTCAGGCGAATTTGATGACTGTAATTGCAGAGCAGATGGAAGAAGCAAGATAACAGGCGTCGTAAAATCCGATTATTCAGCTGCTTTCGCGCGAATACGGCTCGCGCTTTTTCGAAATCCTCGTCGTTCAGCAGCTCCTTGGCAAGATCCGTGTCCTCAATCATAAATTTGAGTGCGACGAATTCGCAGGCCCTCTGCGTAGCAGGCTCATCGGTGCGGAAATTATGCGGATCCAGGCCGGTAACATTCAAAAGTGTGTACGCGAAATTGCGTCCGTTACACTCGGGTTGATCCTGTGACATCCTTTGGAGTATTTGCTTTTTTTCCTTTTCGGAAACAGAAAAGAGGGATAGCCAATCAAGACTATCCCTCTGTCTGAAAATAGACATAGGTATAGCCTCCTAAAAATTCTGTTGTGGGGAACGGTACGATCCTACAGCAGAAATTTCGGGAGGCTCCGAGACTGTAAAACGAGTGTCATCACCAATCAAATTTTGAGAATATAACCGAATATCAACATCTTGTATTCGACAGCGGCAATACGTGCTTCATATTCGCAAAAATGGATAACCCGAATCCTTCTGCCAAGGGCATTATACCACATCCGGGAGACTTTGTCAACCACTATGGAAAAAATTTTGATCATAGGGCCGATGGCTGTCAAGAAAGCCCATCCGATGGAATGAAACCTCGGATGGGCTATGATCGCGACGATAGAGCGGGGTTTACAATTTTGGGGGACAGCACGGTCAGTATCGGATCCTGTAGCTCCTCCTGCGGCTGTGTGTCCGTCTGCGGCGGACGCTTCGGAGGCCGTACCGGCCTCCCGGGCCTGTGGCGGAGCGGAGGTAGACCAGCAGTGCCGTGATGAACAGTAGGGCCGAAATGAAGAAGGGGCGGCTCGTGAGGTAAGCGCGGAAGCTCATGAGACCCGCCAAAAATCCGCTGGCGGCAAAGTCCTCGGTGACGGTCAGCTCTGCCTTGCCCACCACCCGGCCTTGGTAGGTGGCGGTCACGACGCCTACCACCTGACCGGCGGTGAGGGGGGCGGTCAATCCGTCGTTGTCCAGGATGGTGTTGAATTCCAGACCGTGGGAGATGTCCACGTCGGCGGGGAGGTAGACCATGAGATCCTGAACGGGAACCAGATCGGCTTTGGATTTGCTCACCCCCGTCATGTCCACCCGCAGTGTTTCCAGCACCTCGCCCTTGGACAGGACGGTGCGGTAGGTGTAGGCGCGGTTAGCCCAGGACAGGAGGCGGTTCACGTAGACGTAGGCGGGGATCAGCTCTCCTGAGGCCACGTCCTTGCCTCGCATGGCCACGCAGAGGTTGGCAACCTCCCCGCGCTCATAGACCGTGACCACGCACCAGCCGCCCTCGTCGGTCATACCGGCGTTCATGCCCGTGCAGTAGCCGTTGAAGTAATTCTGGCTGCTGTCGGAGATCAGGTAGTTGCGGTTGGTGAAGCTTCGTTCCCCCGCGATATTGGTCTTGCCGATGACGTAGGTGCGGGCGGAGCTGATCTGCATGAATAGCTCGTTATCGTAGGCCTCGCGGGCGATGACAGCCACGTCTCGAACCGTGGTGCACATGTATGGGTCGTGGAGGCCCGTGGGGTTGGTGTAGCGGGTGTGGAGTGTACCCAGCCGCTGGGCCTCCTTATTCATGGCCTCCACGAAGGCGGCTACGGAGCCTTCGGACAGGCAGGCAACCACAGCGGTGGCATCGTTGTATCCGCCGCAGACGGCGGCGTACAGGAGGTCACGAACCGTCAGGGTCTCCCCGGCGGCCAAGGGGGGATTCATCCGCCGTCCTTCCACCCCTGAAACCATAGCCGCGGTGATGGTGACGGTTTCGCTCAGCCGCTCGGACAGGGCACGGCAGGCCAGCAGACCCGACATGATCTTCACCGAGGAGGAGGGATAGATGTTGGTGTCGGCCTCTTTTTCGAACAGGGTCAGATTGTTTTCCAAATTGACGACCAGAACGGCACCCACGTCGGTGGTCTGGGGGGGCTCCTCTGCGGCGTAGGCGGGAAGGGAAGCCTGTGGGATGATCCCGATCAGCAGGATCAGGGTCAAAAGACAGCAAAGGGCGCGCCGCCACGGACGGCGCAGAACCGAGCTGTCTCGGCAGCGTTCATCTGTCATGGGGCGCGCTCCTTTCGATATTGTGGTGGAAATGGGAGATCAGACCAAGCCGCGGGACTTGACGTATGCCTCGGCGGCATCGGCATCGCTGTGGATGGCGGAGATCAGAGCCTCCATGCCGTCGAATCTCCTCTCCTCGCGGAGCTTGGTCAGAAATTCGATTCGAATACGCCGACCGTAAAGATCGCCCTTCATGCCGATGATGTGGGTCTCACAGTTCACGCGGCCGTACGCGTCGGTGGTGGGGCGAATGCCCACATTGGAAACGCCGGGGAATACTCCGTAGGGGGTGTGACACAGGACGGCGTACACACCGCGGGAGGGAATGGCGCGCTCAGCGGGGAAGTACTGGTTCGCCGTGGGGAAGCCCAAGGTGCGCCCCAATCGTTTGCCGTGCACCACGTTGGTGTCCAAGGAGTAGGGACGTCCCAAAAGCTGCTCGGCGGTCTCTGTGTCGCCGCGTTCCAGGCAGGCGCGGATGCGGGAGGAGCTGACGGTCATGCCGTCCAGCGACATTTCGGGCTGGACAAAAACGTAGTCCGGCGCGAAGGCCTCTCGCAAATGGGTGGTATTGCCCGAAGCACCCTTGCCGAAGAAGTAATTGAAGCCACAGGCCACACCTACGCAATGACAATCGTTTTTCAGCAGGAAAATGAACTCCTCGGGAGAGAGATCGCGGATATCGGGGAAGTTACAAAGGCAGGCGAATTCCAACCCCGCTTGGGCAAAGAGCAGCAGCTTATCCCGCAGGGTGGTCAGATGTCCGCGCACCTGCACGGGGATGAAGCCCTCGGGGCTCTTTTTGTAGTCCAGCGTAGGACGGATAAAGCAAAAGGCACCGGGGGCGATGTGCGTGCCCTCAGCCTGGGACAGCTCGCGGGTCATGGCCACGGCCTCCCGCAGAAGCACCTTGTGGGCGCGGTGCACGCCGTCAAAGTTGCCCAATGCCACGATGGCGCGGGCGGGGGGCTGAGCCATGGGGCAGGGCGTGGGGCCCCGCAGATCCAGAAATGTCAAACGTATATTCATGTGTGATCAGAGGTAGGGGTGGAGGTGGTGGAGGTCAGGTAAAGCTCAATGAGTATTTCCAAAAGCTTGTCTCGACCGATACGGCGAGCCAGCGCGCGAGCCTGGCCGGATTCGGGGAGGAAGGTGGGATCATCGGCGATGAGGTATCCCGCCAGCTGGGTGATGGGATTCTGTCCGCCGGCTTGGATCAGCTTTGTCAGCTCGGCCAGCGTTTCG
>JAZOOM010000239.1:0-4750 GCA_045655025.1 Eubacteriales bacterium
ATTTGCCATTCCCTGCATAACTCCCCCCTCCCCCGTCCATACTCTCCCTACCCGCAAGGGAATTTCATACGACGGAGGAATATACCATGGTACTCACCCAAAAGGAAACCACCCTCATCAAGGATCTCAAGGGGCAGGAGCAGCTCTGCATCGACAAGTACGAAAAGCACGCCGCCTGTGCCCACGATCCCCAGCTCAAGCAGCTGTTCACCACCATCGCAGGAGTGGAGCGAGGCCACCTCAATACTCTGAATCAGATCGCAAACGGACAGGTTCCCGCCATGAACGGCGGAGGACAGACCGCCTCCACCGCGTTCACCGCCTACCACACGTCCGAAACCCCCGAGAAGAAGGAGGACTTCTACCTCTGCTCCGACCTCCTGACCACCGAAAAGCACGCCTCCTCCCTGTACGACACCTGCGTATTCGAGTTCGGCCAGCCCGAGCTGCGGAATATCCTCAACCACATCCAGACCGAGGAGCAGCAACACGGGGAAATGATCTACAAGTATATGAAGGCAAACAATATGTACGCCTAACGCACCAAAAATGGCTCGCAGATCTGCGAGCCATTTTGAATTATTTTGATTTGTAACATTCTATAATCTCAACGATCGAAGCAACTTCTCGGTCGTTCAAGCCTTGAACAGATACCGTGGCGGTATGATCCACTTCCAACAGATAATCTGTCGATACGCCAAAAAAAACAGCCAGTTCCACAATGTATTGCGTTGAAGGAACCGATATACCCATTTCCCATGCGTTGACCCCGGCTCTTGTGATCCCGAGTTGTTTCGCCAACTCAGCTTGCGTGATATGCTTTTTTTCACGAAGCATTTTAATCTTGTCTGCAGTCATACTCTCACCGCCTTTTATATATATTTTACATGATTTGAATTAATTTTTCATTATCATTTTGATATATATACTTGACATTTAAGACAATTTGTGCTATAATAATAATGCTGGACAGCAAATATTTTAAAAAGAGGTTTTTGTCATGAAAAAATTGTTGCTTGTTTTGTTGGCGTTGCTACTCTGTTGTTCCATGATCTCATGCGGTTCAAATTCCGCCAAAGACACTTCGTTAACTCTGGAAAACGTAAAAGATTACATCGAAATTGATGGATCTGTAAAGGTGAATACGGATACACGGTGTACATACAAAGACGATTTTGTCAATCTCGTCAATAGTTTAAAGTGCACTGTAACAGCCAAGGGCAATCCGAATTATGAGTATAAGGATGTAGTTTTGGAAATCAGAATCTATCATTTGCATCCGCTAACCAAGGAATTGATTTCGGAAAATACAATTTATCTGGATCTGAATCTGGCCGGTAACGGAGATTCCAGTGGGGTTTTGGCAACACCTGTTGAAACTGAAGGGTGGAAAAATGTTTCGGGCGAAACATACGCATTTTATTCGTATAGTGGAATCGACTCGGCATTGAAGACTACCGGGTATGAAATTGTAAGCGTTTCGGGCAAAGTTGTCAAAAACTAACTACTTGAATCAAATAACTACTATTGCATTGATTAAACATCAAGACGCACCTCGCTTTCGGGTGCGTCTTCTTGCTATAGCCTCAAAAAAACACCGCTTGAAACGGTGGAAAATGAATCTTTATATGGCATTCTTTTGTGAAATTCGTGGCACCTCGCTTTTTTATTTCGATATAGAAAGAAAAGTACAAAGCCCAATGCAATGCTAAACTTGTACCTCTCAAAACAAAAAAGGACTCACGCACCCGCGGGTACACCGAGTCCATTTTTTGTTTTGTGGAATCTCAAAGCTCCATGAATTACTTCACGTCAAGAATCTTCTTGCCGTCGTAGAAGCCGCAAACCTTGCACACGCGGTGGGGCTTGTTCATCTCGTTGCACTCGGGGTTGGAGCACTTCACGAGACCGCAGGCCTCCAGCTTGGTGTTGTTGGATCTTCTGGTATCTCTGCGAGCCTTGGATACTTTACACTTTGGTACTGCCATATTGACACCTCCTCCTGGGCATTGCTCTTATCTGAATACCCTTGCGGGCATATCATTCAAAATGTTACGTGTTACTGCTTGTCCTCGCCATCGCCCTCGTCCTCGTCGAACTTCAGGGAAGCCAGCACCGCCCACCGAGGATCGATCTCCTTGGTAGAGCATCCGCAGGCTCCTTCTCTCAGAGCCTTGCCGCACTTGGGACACAAGCCGGGGCAATCCTCCTCACAGAGAAGACGCATGGGGAACGTGAGGATCAGAGCCTCACGGACGGAATCGTCGATATCCAGCATACCGTTTTGCAGGATGACGTATTCGTCCACGTTGTCCTCCTCCTGCTCCTCGGTCAAGGTTCCTTCCGTGACCACGGTGCGCTCGAAGGGCATGGTGTACAGGCCGCTGACTTCGGTGAGGCAACGGGCACAGACACCGCTGTAGGGGATCTCGGCGGTCGCCACCAGGCGCATGTAGCCGCCTTGGTTGGTGATCTCACCGAACACACGAACGTCTCCTTCAAAGGACACGCCGTAGGGTGCTTCGGGCTCAATGGGGAAATCGATCGGCATTCCGGTGATCTCTCCGCGAAGCATGGGTTTTAGATCAATGTGCATAGCCGGACTCCTTCCCATAAATATGCGCAAAACACGACATTGTTTATTATACCCGATTTCTTTGCGATTGTCAATAGTTTTTCGAAATTTTGTTGTGATTTGTTTTTCAAAATATTTCTTCAAAAGGGGGCTTTCTTTATGAAAATCGCCCGTATGCCTTGACAGATGCCTTTCGGATGTGGTATACTGGTGTATCCGAAACCATCGAAAGGAGATCTCCCATGCAAGCCTTTGGCGTCATCTGCGAATTCAATCCCTTCCATAACGGCCATGGGTATCTGCTCTCCCGCATGCGGGAGGCCGTAGGCGAGGACGGCTGTGTCATCTGCCTCATGAGCGGTCGTTTCGTTCAGCGGGGAGACCCCGCCATCGCAGACCCTTACCTCCGCGCCCGCATGGCCTTGGCGGGAGGAGCGGATCTGGTGCTGGAGCTCCCCTTCCCCTACGCGGCGGGAAGCGCGGAATTCTTTGCCTCGGCCGGTGTGGGGATTCTCACCCGTATGGGCGTGGAGCGCATCGCCTTTGGCAGTGAGAGCGGGGATATAAACCTGCTGATCGCCGCCGCCGAGGCCGTGGATTCTCCCGCCTTCAAGAGCACCTACGCCGACGTCTGCAACGCGGGCATGGGGACTGCCGCCGCCTACTCCGAGGCTCTGCGTTGGGTATGCGCTTCAACGCTCCCCGAGGGCTTTCCCTCCTCCAACGATCTGTTGGGGATCGCCTACCTATCGGCTCTGCGCCGCGAGGAAGCCCGCGGGAACCGCGCCCCCATTCCCTACGTAGTGACCCGCGTGGGCTCGGGGTATCGGGAGGATACCTTGACCGAGGGAGCCTACCCCTCCGCCACAGCTCTGCGGGCGATTATTCGTGAGGCTGCCTGTGATCCCGTCGCTTTGGAGGCCATTCTCGACGGCACCATGCCCCCCCATGCGCTATCCGTTTTCCTGGACGGCATACGGTGGGAGCACGCCCCCATAGACGGAGACAGACTCCTTCCCTTCTACCACGCCCTGTATCGTCTGAAAACCGCCGAAGAGCTGGAGCATCTTGCCGAATGGGGCGGCGGCCTCGGGGGACACGTCTGCCGACACGCCGGGAGAGAGGCGAGCGGAGAGGCGTTTTTCAAGTCTCTGCGCACCAAATACTATACCGATGCGCGCCTGCGCCGCGCCCTGCTCTTTGGCGCGTTGGGCGTAACCGACGAAGATCTGAGGTCAGTCCCCGCCTACACCACGCTGTTGGCCGCCAATGCCAAGGGATGCGCCTACCTCAAGGAATGGCGCAAGGCGAACAAAGACACGTCCGATGGTTTTACCGTGGTGACCAAGCCCGCCGACGCTCCCAAGGGACGGCAAAGGGATCTCACCGACCGCGCGGATGCCCTGTTCACCCTCTGCTACCCCACCCCCATGAGCGCGGGGGCTTTGATGACGAGAACACCCTTCATCAATACAAAGAAATAGCGCGCGCCGCACATTTTCCCGCGTGAAATTCTTTACATTTCCCTGAAAGTGTGCTATAATAAACTCGCATTCCGAAATCATTCAAACGTCAAGGAATTCTGCTATATTGAAGGAGAGTGATTTCACGGATATACCGCGGACTCGACTGCGATCTCCGCCACCTGACCATACCATCAGAAAGGACGCTTTCCACCGGAAAGCCGGATACGTCTATGAAACAGTTTTTCGGCCCTGACCTTTTGCTCAATTCCGAGGCGGCCAAGACCCTGTACGCGGGGGTCAAGGATCTGCCCATTGTGGATTACCATTGCCATTTGAACGAAAAAGAGATCCGTGACGACCGCTCCTTCTCCGATCTGGGAGAGCTGTGGCTGGGCGGAGACCACTACAAGTGGCGCGCCATGCGTATGTGCGGCGTGGACGAGACCTTTGTCACGGGAAATGCCGATTTTTCGGAAAAATACGCCAAGTACGCCGAGATATTCCCCCGTCTGGCGGGGAATCCTCTGTACTACTGGACCCAGATGGAGCTTTCCCTCATCTTCGGTATCCGCGAGCCCTTGGGTTCCGATACCGCTGACCGCATCCGCGCCGCCGCCAACGAAAAGCTGGCCCATATCCGAGTCAGCGACCTGCTTTCGCAGTTCAAGGTGGAGTACATCGCCACCACCGACGATCCCGTATCGGATCT
>JAZOOM010000240.1:0-8712 GCA_045655025.1 Eubacteriales bacterium
GCTAAACCCCAATTTACTTATTGCTTCTGAACGCCTCGTACAGCTCCGCGACCTTGGCCGCTCTGCCGCTGAATTCAGCCCAGTCGGTGGGCTTGATGCGGTTCCAGACGTTCTCGGACAGGCAGGGGGTGCGCTCCTCAATGAGTCTCTGCTCCTCGCGGACGCCCTCGGCGACCACGGGATAGTGGGACTCGATCTGATCGCCCCACGCCAGAAGCTGGCCGCCCTCCACCTGCATGGTGGGCTCAATGTGCAGGGCGTTGGGGTTGTAGGGGGACTGGGGATGCACCGCGCCCCAGGTGTAGACGTTCCAGTTGTAGATCTCCTCGGGGGACCAGTAGACCACTGGGTTGACCACGTACATGGGCTTCCATGCGCCGTTGACCACGCGGAAGCCTGCCTCCAGCAGCTCGGGGGCGGTCTGGTAGAAGTTCTCCCAGCTCACGATCACCGACTGCTTGGGGATCAGGTGATTCATGCTCTTGTGGAAGCCCTCCCAGATCACGGGGGTCTTGCCGCAGGACAGGATGACCTCGCAGATCTCCTTGATGAAGGTAGCATACATCAGCTCGGAGAGCTCCTTGGTGCCTTCCTCGGTGGACAGGTAGCCGTCCACGTCCACGCCCTTGTTGCGGCAGGCGTTCAGGCACTTGTCGCAGGTCGTCCACTTGGCGATGGCCGCCTCGTCGCCGCCCAGATGGATGCAGGAGGAATCCGCGAACAGCTCGCAGAGCTCGCGGAACAGGGTAGCCATGGCCGCCATGGACTCGTCCGACAGGCAGATGATACCGTCCTTGCCGAAAATCTCGCCGTAGGCGTTTGCGAAGGAGGTGGTGTGGCCGGGCACGTCGATCTCGGGGATGAGCTCCACCCCGCGGGACTTGGCGTAGGCGATCAGACCCTTGATTTCCTCCTCGGTGTAGTGTCTGCCCTCGGTGGGGAGCTTGGGGAAGGCCTTGGAGGGCAGGGTATAGCTCTGATCGTCGGTAAAATGGAAGTGGAGGTACTTGACCTTGTAGAAGCGGCACATATCCACGTACTCGTACAGGACGTGCAGCTCGTGCCAATCGCGGGCGAGGTCGATCATGACGGTGCGCCAGGTGCACTTGGGGGCGTCCTCGATGACACCCACAGGCAGGGTCAGACCGTCAGCGGTCTTCTCCATGATCTGGATGAGAGTCACGGCGGCGTTTTGGGCACCGAGGACGTCCGAGGCCTTGACGGTGGCGCCCGACTCGTTAACGGTCAGGGTGTAGGCCTCGGTGGGCAGGGAAGCATCGACGGTGAAGACGATACCGCCCTCTCCCGTAGTGAGGGTAATGCCGTGGGTGCGGCGGGCGTAGTCGGCAAGGGTGGCGGCGGCGTTGGCAAAGGGAGCTTCGGCGGTGTATACGGGAGAAATGACCGTACGGGCGTCGGCCATGGTGGTGTAAGCGGGAGCGGGAATGAGTCGGATCATGACGGGAATTCCTTTCGTTTTTCGTTGTGAATGTAGTATAACACAATCAGCCACCTCTGTCAAGAAAAAAACGGGTGAAAATTGACAAAAATCCGGAAGAAAACAGTTGACAAATTCTCTGATATCCTGTATAATGGAGAAAAGGTCGCGTTCGGCACTGCGGACGCGGCAAATTTTCATTTTTGAAAGGAAGGAATCATCATGAATTCTATGAAAAGAGCTCTGGCTCTCCTGATTTCTGCCGTCCTGCTGCTGACCGCCTGCGCTGTCTTTACCGTTTCGGCTGACGAGGGCGAAGCCGCCTACATTTCCGACGGTATGGTCGCTTGGTACGACGGCGTGGACAACGAGGCCACCGGTACCCACAATAACGACGCCACCGTCTGGCAGAACAAGGTCAACCCCACCGAGGAGTGGGCCATCAACCTGACTCCCGACGCCGACGACCACTTCACCGACGAGGGCTTTACCACCCACGACGCCCGTCAGTTCTTCCCCCAGACCGTAGTGGACGTCATCAACGGCGAGGCTTGGACTCTGGAGGTCTCTCTGGGTGACTTCGTGGGTCTGGGTAATGCCTACAACACCTTCCTCAACTGCGACAACGACGCGTTCTCCCTGTTCATCCGTGTGGATACCGGTTGCCTGGAGTTCAAGTACGCCAACCTGACCCGTGACACCCGTTTTGAGATCCCCGACGGCGTTGAGCTTATCAAGAACTCCACCATCACCATTACCTACGAGCCCGGCGCTGACGTGGTGACCTACGTCAACGGTGAGGAGGTCGATTCCCGTCCCGTGTACAATTTCATGGGCGCCGATAACTTCTTCTTCGGCCACTACAAGACCGACCGTAACCAGGATACCACCTTCAAGGCCTTCCGCTTCTACGACCGCGTGCTGAACGAGCATGAGGTGGCCTACAACTACGCCGTATCTCAGGGTACCGCTACCGGCCCCTATGAGGAGCCCACTGAGGCCCCCACTGAGGCTCCTACCGAGGCTCCCACCGAGCCCGAGACTACCGAGGCTCCCACCGAGGCTCCCACCGAGCCCGAGACCACCGAGGCCCCCACCGAGGCTCCTACCGAGCCCGAGACCACTGAGGCTCCCACTGAGGCTCCCACCGAGGCTCCCACCGAGACCGAACCCACTGAAACCAACGTCGACAAGGGCGGTTGCGGCTCGGTCGTTGGCGTTGGGGCTGTCGCTCTGATGGCCGCTCTGGCCGCCGCCTTTGCCTGCAAGAAGGGTAAGGACGAGTAATTGAATCCCCCCGGGCTGTCTTTTTCGAAGGACAGCCCTTTTCCTTGCGTGGGGTGTGCAATGCCCCGAAAGCACCCGTGAGAAAAACGCGGATTTCGGGAATTTTCACTATTGCATTTCCATATTGATTGTGCTATAATGTAACATACCTATTTATACATTCCATGAAACGAGGTAACATACAATGAGCAACGCAAAGATGAAGGTCGGCGTTGTCGGCGCTACCGGTATGGTAGGCCAGCGCTTTCTGACCCTCCTGCACAACCATCCCTACTTTGAGGTCGCCGCTCTGGCCGCATCTCCCCGCTCCGCAGGTAAGACCTACGCCGAGGCCGTGGGCAGCCGCTGGAAGCTGGACATTCCCATGCCCGAGGAATACAAGGACATGATCGTGCTGGATGCCGAGGCCGATATTGAGACCATGAAGGAGAAGTGCGCCTTCGTGTTCTGCGCCGTGGATATGAAGAAGGACGAGGTCAAGGCTCTGGAGGAGAAGTACGCCAAGGCCGAGATCCCCGTGGTCTCCAACAACTCCGCCCACCGCTGGACTCCCGACGTCCCCATGGTGATCCCCGAGATCAACCCCGAGCATCTGGCCGTCATCGAGGCACAGAGAGCCAGACTGGGCACCAAGCGCGGCTTCATCGCCGTCAAGCCCAACTGCTCCATCCAGTCCTACGTCCCCGCTCTGACCCCCCTGCTCAAGTATAAGCCCACTCTGGTGGTAGCTACTACCTATCAGGCTATTTCCGGCGCCGGCAAGACCTTCAAGGAGTGGCCGGAGATGACCGATAACGTCCTCCCCTACAGCGGCGGCGAGGAGGAGAAGTCCGAGCAGGAGCCTCTGCGCGTCTGGGGTACTGTGGAGGACGGCAAGATCGTTAAGGCTGAGGCTCCCCTCATCACCACCCAGTGCATCCGCGTCCCCGTCACCAACGGCCACACCGCCGCTGTGTTCGTGAAGTTCGAAATCAAGCCCACCAAGGAGGAGATCCTGGAGGCTTGGGCCAACTTCAAGGGTCTGCCTCAGGAGCTGGAGCTGCCCCATGCCCCCGAGCAGTTCATCACCTACTTCGAGGAGGATAACCGTCCTCAGGCCGCTCTCGACCGCGACATCTACGGCGGTATGGGTGTGACCCTCGGCAGACTGCGCGAGGACAGCTACTTCGACTACAAGTTCGTGGGTCTGTCCCACAACACTCTCCGCGGTGCCGCCGGCGGTGCTGTGCTGATCGCTGAGCTTCTGTACCGTCTCGGTTACTTCAACTGATATGGAGAGCCGTGAGTACAGGATCGTCACCCTGCCTGCGGGCACGGTGGCCGAGGCTGTGGATTGGGATGCTGTTCCCGCCGCCTCCATTGACAACTTCTTCTGGTACGAGGGTCACACCCCCGCTACCACCGCCAAGCTGGTCTACGTTACCGATTACGGCCTCATTCTCCGCATGACCTGCGCCGAGACTGCCCCCAAGGCGGTCTACACCCAATACAACGAGCCGGTCTACACCGATTCCTGCATGGAGTTCTTCTGCGACTACCTTGGTGACGGCCGTTACATCAATATGGAGATGAACAGTCTGGGCACCCTCCTGTCCTGCGTCGGCCCCGATCGCCATGCCCGCACCCCTGTAGCGGATCTGTCGGGCGGGGAGATCTTCCCCGTGAAGGGCGAGGTCCGCGACGGGTACTGGCAGGTCACCGCCGAGATCCCCACGGCTCTGCTGTGCAAGATCCTCGGTGTGGACAGCATCCCCTTCGGTAAGGGATATGCCTTCCGCGGTAACTTCTACAAGTGCGGCGACGAGACCGCCGTGGTGCACTACGGTATGTGGAGCCCCGTGGGTACCGAAAAGCCCGATTTCCACCGTCCCGAGTATTTCGGTACGCTGGTCATTGACTGACCAAACACCCGTAACCCTTTGTGTGGGTTGCGGGTGTTTTTTGAGTCGGATCCTGTACATTCTGCCCCATGGAGCACTCTTTTTTTCTACGCCGTCTCCCCCTCGGTTTTCCTTGACAATATCCGCGGCCTGTGGTATAATAAGATATTCCAACATAGGAGGATATTTTCATGTCATCTTTCGTGAAAAAACTGCTGGCGCTCTCGCTGGCTGCCCTCATGCTTCTGTCCGTTACCGCTTGCGGTACGGGTGAGCAGAACCCCGAACAATCCGAATCTCTGACCGGCTCCGCTGCGGAAGAGGATACCGAAGACCTGAACTACGTCTGTGACCTGCCCACAGACCTGAACTACGGCGACGAAGAGATCAATTTCATGTACGTCAAGGTCGCCGGCCGTGACGACGAGCTCATCAGCGAAAATCTGGGCAACGGCACCATTCCCGACGCCGTCTACGAGCGCAATCTGGCGGTGGAGAATCAACTGAAGGTCAAGCTGGTCTTCAACGAGCAGTCCACGGATGCCCTGGCTCAGGCGGCCATCAATACCGCCGTCAAGGGCGGCGACCGTACTTTGGACATTTTCGTCATCGGTACCTACTGCGCCGTCTCTCCTGCCATCCAGGGCTGCTACCTCAATCTCAATGCCGTGGAGAACGTGGACACCTCCAAGCACTACTGGTCCCAGGACTACAATAACATTGTGACCTTTACCTCGGACAATAAGCAGTACCTTGCCACCTCCCCCGCCGCTCTGTCCCTGTTCCGTCTCACCTACCTCACCATCTTCAACCGCGAGCTCTTCAACGACCGCAAGATCCCCGATCTGTACGAGACTGTGGACAACGGCGAGTGGACGCTGGAGTATCAGAATCAGCTGGTAGCCGATGCTTGGGTGGATTCCGACGGTAACGGCAAGGAGAGCAAGGATGACTTCTACGGCTTCATCACGGGTAGCTGCATCAGCGTGGATGCCTACTGCACCGCCTCGGATATCCACCTGGTCACCCGTGACGAGACCGGCTACATGGTCTACAACGCCAACAAGCTGGACGCTTTGGTGGATATGGCCGAGAAGGTCTCGGCTCTGTATAACGCTCAGGGAACTTACGTCTTCCAGGGTCAGCCTCAGGACGACATCGGTCTGTACTACATCATTGAGAAGTTCGCCGAGCAGCAGGGTCTGATGGCCACCACCCAGTTCCTCTCCATCGAGACCCATATCGAGTCCTTGGCCGAGTTCAGCTACGGCATCGTTCCCATGCCCAAGCTGACCAAGGAGCAGGCCGAGTATAAGACCTACGTGCAGGATCAGGTTTCTGCCTTCGGTATCTCCTCTGCCATCGGTGACGAGGACCGTCAGGCTATGCTGGGTGCCGTCATGGAGTCTCTGGCTTACAACAGCTATAAGATCGTCCGCCCCGCCTACTACGATTCCGCTCTGTCCCTGCGCTTCATGCAGGATCCCCAGTCCCGCGCCATTCTGGACACCATGTTCGAGACCATCGCCTTTGACTATACCTACGTTACGGACGTGGGCGGTGTCCGCGGCACACTGCGTACTCTTCTGCCCTCCAGTAATCCTGCCATGGCCTCTCGCGCCAGGAGTTGGGAGCGTATCATCACCAAGTCTTTGGAGAAGGATAACGAGGCCATTGAAAATTTGCCTTGATCTATGCTCGGATCATCTGCCCCGCTCGGTAGTCGGTTGAAGGCGAACGGCCTTCCCGATCCGTACTCCCCCGGCGGGGCAGGGAAGCGGAACAGGCCGAGGGAGGGCAATATGCACAATCTTCCGCGGTTTGCCGCCGTGTTCCGTGGCACTCACAACAAATTCAAAAAAATTCAAAAAAGGCCTTGACAAACCGCCTGCTATGTGGTATAATATGCAGGCGGTTTGAGAAAGGGCTTCTGCGAGTGTAGTTCAATGGTAGAATCCCAGCCTTCCAAGCTGGTCGCGTGGGTTCGATTCCCATCACTCGCTCCATCTTTTGTGCCTTTAGCTCAGTTGGATAGAGCAACTGCCTTCTAAGCAGTAGGTCGGGGGTTCGAATCCCTCAAGGCACGCCATGCCTTGTAAAAATCGCAATATGGTGGGTATAGCTCAGTTGGTTAGAGCGCCAGGTTGTGGCCCTGGAGGTCATGGGTTCGACTCCCACTACTCACCCCATAGAAAAAGCCCTTGCTTATGCAAGGGCTTTTTCAGTGGAATTCGTTCCTGCGGAACGAGTGAAATGCGCCCAAGGGCGTGTGAATCGCTCGCAAGCGAGCCTGAAATACGCCTTCGGCATGTGAAGGAACGAATTTTATTTCACATTGCCACCGCGGGGGCAATATTTCACAATTTCCGAAGGAAATTATTTCACATTCGCCGTAAGGCGAATATTTCACTTTCCCAGGTCAACGCAGTTTTTCACAAAATCGCTCCGCACAATATCCCGCGCTCGCGGGAGAGCTCCAACGGGAGGGAACTATGGAATCCTTGATTTTCGCTCTGGAGGCGGTGACCCCCATTATTCTCACGGTCGCCATCGGCTACGGGATCAAGAAGCTGGGCTGGCTGTCCGTCGACATGGCGGGGGTCATCAATAAGCTGGTCTTCCGCATCTTTTTGCCGGCCATGCTCTTTCTGAACGTCTATAAGATCGACAGCCTCGCCGCCATTGAATTGGATTACATCCTGTACGCCGTCGCCGCCACGGCGATGATCTTTTTGCTGGCCATTCCCGCGGTGATGGGGATCACGCCCTGCGGAGAGCGCCGCGGCGCCCTGCTGCAGGCCTGCTTCCGCTCCAACTTCGCCTTGATCGGCATACCCTTGGCCTCCGCTCTGTTCGGACAGGAGGGGGTGTCGGTGGCGGCGCTTTTATCGGCGGCCTCCGTTCCTCTGTTCAATATACTGGCCGTCGTCAGTCTGTCCCTGTTTGGCAGGGGAGGACAGAAGCCGAGCGGGAAGAGGATCCTCCTCGGCATTATCAAAAACCCGCTGATACAGAGTATCCTTCTGGGTATCCTCGTCCTGTGCCTGCGAGGGGTCATGGCGCAGGCGCAGATGTCCTTCCGACTGTCGGATATCGAGCCCCTCTACAAGGTTCTCGGCTATCTGTCGGATCTCGCCACGCCTTTGGCATTGCTGATGCTGGGGGTGCAGTTCGAACTCTCGGCGGTGCGCGAGCTGAGGCGGGAGATCCTCTTCGGGACGGTTATCCGTACGGTGCTGGTGCCCCTGTTGGGACTTGGCGTGGCGTTCCTGTGCTTCCGCGACTCCTTTGACGGCGCGAAGTTCGCCGCCCTTGTGGCGCTCTTTGCTACTCCCGTGGCGGTCTCCAGCGTGCCCATGGCGCAGGAAATGGGGGCAGACCATACCCTTGCGGGACAGCTCGTGGTGTGGACGACCCTGATCTCGGCGGTCACGGTATTTACCGCTTCCTTCCTCCTCAAGCTGGCGGGGGTATTCTGATTCGGACTTTCTCACCTATGTAAAAAAGACACCGCGAATTTCACGGTGTCTTTTTTACATAGTCAGATCAGCTTTCCTGCCCGTTGAACTGCTTGTACTGGGAGAGCTGTTCTACCTCCTGCTCCTTGAGCTTCTCAAGGATCGCCATTTTCTCGATCATGAGCTTGACGATCTTCTCCAGCGGGGAGTCGGGGGTGTAGTCGGCCACGCAGACGTAGTTGATGCGCTCATCCTCTACAAGAGGCTTGACGTGCTCTCTGTTGCCCCGGGGGTAGACGGCGATGGACTTGCCGCCCCGTTCCTTGACCAGCTTCATACAGGGAATATCGGTGAGTCCGTCCCCAATGTAGATCATGTTGTGGTAGGCGATGCGGCGGCGGGACTCGTCCTGCACGCGGTTGAGATTGTAGTCGTCGGTGACGTCCAGGGTGCCCTTGGAGATGCGGTAGATATACTGGGTCTTGAGGGTGTAGTTGATGGCCAGAGCGGGCCAGATGGCCTCCCCCTTGTCGTCGTACATATAGCGGCAGGCGTAGATGCGCTTGAAGTATTTGGCGATCGGAGTTCCTTGGATGATCTCGTAGGTGCCCGAGGAGATGATGTAGTGCTCGATCTCCACGCCCAGGGA
>JAZOOM010000241.1:0-1738 GCA_045655025.1 Eubacteriales bacterium
CCAAGGATAACCAAGCCGCCGAGCCCGCCGATTCCCAACAAGACAACGGCGACGACATGACCGCGGACAATACCGAGGACAATACCGAGAGCGGCGGTGAGATCACCGACTATGAAAAGGCTCTCGACCTCTCCACCGCCCAAGCGGTGGCCGCCGCTATGGTGGAGTCTGCCCTCCCGAAGACCGCCGCCCACCCTCTGGACGCGGGCTATGAGTATATGTACGACTGCGTCAAGGACAAGAAATCCCTGGTCTTCTCCAACTCCCGCGAGGAGACGGAGTATCTCTGCGCCACCTTCCGTCAAATCGCCAAGGCGCGGGGGGATCAGGACGTGTTCCTCATCCACCACGGTAACCTCTCCGCCTCCATCCGCGAGGAGGCCGAGGCCAAGATGAAGGACGAGGAGATCTTCGCCGTCACCTGTGCCACGGTGACCATGGAGCTGGGCATCGACATAGGTCGTTTGGAGCGTGTCCTCCAGAACGGCGCACCCAACAGCGTCTCCTCCTTCCTGCAACGGCTGGGACGGTCGGGCAGACGGGGCGAGCCACCCGAGATGATGATGGTATTTCGGGAAGAAGACCCCCTGCCCAATACTCCCTTGCCCCAGCTCATTCCGTGGGAGCTGCTCCGCGGCATCGCCATCATCCAGCTCTACATCGAGGAGCGCTTCATCGAGCCCCCCCTCCGCCGCAGGATGCCCATGAGCCTTCTCTTCCACCAGACCTTGTCCATCCTCGCCGCCTCGGGGGAGCTGACCCCCCGCCGTCTGGCCGAGCGAGTCCTGTCCCTTCCCCCCTTTTCGGAGGTGGCCAAGGAGGACTACCGCACCCTCATGATCTCCATGATCGAGCACGATTTTCTGGAAATGACCGAGGAAAAGGGGCTGATCGTGGGTATGGCGGGGGAGAGATTGCTGAAAAGCTTCAAGTTCTACGCCGTGTTCAAGGACTCCGAGGACTTCACCGTCCGCGCCGGGTCGGATGAGATCGGCACCATCACCACCCCGCCCCCTGTGGGGGATCGCTTCGCCCTGGCGGGACGCGTCTGGGAGGTGGAGGAGCTGGATATTCAGCGCAAGCTCATCTACGTCAAACAGGTGGACGGCAAAATGGAGGTCTCCTGGCCGGGAGATTTCGGTGAGATCCACACCAAAATACTCAAGCGGATGCGTAAGATATTGGAAGAGGATACCGTCTACCCCTACCTCAAGCCCAACGCCCAAAAGCGGGTCGAGGTCGCCCGCCACGTGGCGCGGAACACGGGGATGCTGGAGCATTCGCTGGTCTCGCTGGGTGGCTACACGTGGTGCCTGTTCCCGTGGCTGGGGACACGATCCTTCCGCACCCTGCGGAAGTTCATCGCCCGCAACAGCTCCCTCTGCAAGATTAGCAATCTGGAATTCGAGGGGTGCTACTACCTGACCTTCCGCATGGAGCGGGGGAACGACTACGACCTCATCTCCAAGCTGGCCGAGATCGTGGAGACCGACGGCATCGACTGCGAGGCTTTGGTGCAGAGCGGGGAAACACCCCTGTTCGAGAAGTACGACGAGCACATCCCCGGGGAGCTTCTCCGCAAGGCCTACGCCGCCGACCGCCTCCGTGCCGACGAGGCCGAGGCGCGGTTGCGGGAGCTGTTGGCGGAGTATTGATTTCCGAAGAGCCGTATTTAGAATTCATGATTTTTCAAAATTGCTGTTTATCGGCCAGGGCTCTGCCCTGGACCCGCTTAAGG
>JAZOOM010000242.1:0-5006 GCA_045655025.1 Eubacteriales bacterium
AGAGGTTGAAGTGCTGGAACACCATGCCCATCTTCTGACGGTGGAGGTTGATGTTCACCTTCCGGTCGGTGATGCCCACGCCGTTCACGAAGATCTGACCCTCGGTGGGCTCCTCCAAGAGGTTGAGGGAGCGCAGGAAGGTGGACTTACCGCTGCCCGAGGGGCCGATGACTACCACCACCTCGCCGGGATAAATATCGGCGGAAACGCCGTCCAGCGCGTGAACGGAGCCGTCGTTGTAGTGCTTTTTCAGATCAGTCACGCGGATCACGGGCTGATTGGTTTGGTTCTTATCGCTCACTCTTACGCAACCTCCTTTCCAGAATGCCCACCAGTCGGGTCAGTACCAGCACCAGCACCAGATAGACCAGTGCCACGGCCACAAGGGGCATGAAGTTACTGTAGGTAATGGATCGGATCTTGATGCCCGCGCGGGTGAGGTCAGCCACGCCGATGTAGAAGGCCACGGAGGTCTCCTTGAGCAGGGTGATGAACTCGTTGCACAGGGCGGGGAGAACGGCCTTGAAGGCCTGGGGCATGACGATGTGGAACATGGTCGCGCCGTAGCCAAAGCCCAGAGAGCGGCCTGCCTCGGTCTGTCCCCCATCTACAGACATGATACCGCCGCGGATGATCTCGGAGACGTAGGCACCGCTGTTGAGGCCGAAGCACAGGACGGCGGCGGGGAATTTCTCAATACCGATGGGCAGGAGCAGGACGAAGTAGATGATGAGGAGCTGAACCATCAAGGGCGTACCGCGGATGAGGGAGACGTAGAGGCGGGCGATGCGGTCCAGATAGTAGAGCTTGCCCGTCTTGTCGAACACCACGCGGACGATGGCGGTAAAGAGGCCCAAAAAGATACCCAGCAGGAGAGACAGACCCGTGAGAGCCAGCGTATTGCCGATACCCTCCAGAATGTAGAGCCAGCGATCCTGCTCGATGAAGTTCTTATGGAAATCCGCCTTGACACCGTTCCACTTCTGCTGAAGAGGGGAGGAGGTATCGGGCTTGGCGGCGTCGTAGTTGACCAGACCGAAGCACTGGTTGATACCGTTGCGGAAGGTGTTGTCGGAGGCAATGGAGACGGTCTCGCCGTTCACGGTGATCTCGGTGGTGGCCTTGATGTTATCCTTGACGGCAACGTAGCCGCCCAACAGGCTGTTCAACGCCTCGTCGGAGATATACATGACGGGCTTTGCCTCGCGGACGTCATAGAAGTAGACCTCCACCTCGCCGCTGACCGTCCAGTCTCCGCTCTCCAGCTGCTCCATAATGAAGTTCTGCACCTGGATCTGGATCATGGTGGCGTTGACCTTCTTGCCCTCGGCCTTGACACCCTCGGCATACTCCCACGCCTTGGCGAAGATGGCCTCCTTGTTGGCCTCGTACATGGCGGAGACGTTCAGGGTCTCGTACTTCACCTTGACCACGAACTCGCGGGCGTTCCCGTCCTCCACCGAGACCACCTCGGTCTTGGTGTTCTCCACCACGTGCTTCGAGACCTTGGCCACGGCGGTGGGAAGGGACTGCAACAGCTCATCCAGCTGCGCCTGGGCGCTCTCCGCCGTCATGGTGACGGTGGTCTTGCGGTTCTGGATCTGATCCACAAGGACAAAGCCCGCGAGGATCAGGACGCAGAGTCCCAACAGACACAGGTTGATGATCCGCCGTTTTTTCTTTTGTATCGCAAGCTGATTCATGCTTGGATTCCTTTCTTTATTGCAAGTCGGAGCACTCCCGCCCACAGGTGAGAACCTCCGTTGAAAGAATGAAAGGATGGGACGGTTCCCCGTCCCACCCATTCGGTCAACAATGAGTTGAGAAGCGATTACTTGATGTACTTAGCCACGATGGCGGCGATGGTGCCGTCCTCGGTCAGCTCCATGATGGCGGCGTCGATCTTGCCCAGCAGGTCGGAGTTGCCCTTCTTGACGCAGATGGCGTAGTCCTCGTTGGCGTAAGCGGTCTCCAGAATCTTCAGACCTGCGTTGGCGGCAACCAGAGCCTTGGCGGGCTCGTTGTCGATGATGACGCAGTCCACAGAACCGCCGATGAGAGCCAGAACAGCCTCGTTACCGTTGCTGTAGGTGGTGACGTTATCGGAACCGAAATCGTCGGTGGCGTAGATGTCACCGGTGGTACCCAGCTGCACGCCTACCTTGTAGGAAGCGCCCTCAGCGTAGAGGTCGTCCACGGAGGTGATGGGAGAGTTCTCGGGAACGATGATGGCCTGCACGCCGTTGGCGTAGCTGATGGAGAAGTCAACCTCCAGCAGACGATCCTCGGTGATGGTCATACCGGCCATACCGAAATCAACGGAGCCCTCGTTGACGGCGGTCAGGATGGAGTCGAACTCCATGTCCACGATCTCCAGGGTCATACCCAGCTTCTCAGCGATGGCGGCAGCGATCTCGGCGTCGATACCCACGATCTTCTCACCCTCGTAGAACTCGTAGGGCTGGAAGTAGGCGTTGGTGCCCATCTTCAGAACGGGCTTCTCGGTGGTGTCGGGAGCCGCGGTGGTGTCGGCCACGGTGGTGTCGGCCACGGTGGTGTCAGCCGCGGTGGTGTCATTGGCATCCTCCGGGACGCAAGCAGCGAACATAGCGCCCAAAGACAGAACCATCACGAAAGCCAACAAAACAGAAAGAATCTTCTTCATGATTTTTCTCCTTAAAAATAGTGAATAGTATGCATAAAAATGCGTGGTAACATTATAGCATAATCCCCTCTTTTTTGCAACTGTCAATATAAACCAAAGGGACGAAAACTTCTTCGCCCCTTTTGTGGTAAATGTAACAATTATTCAATTATGCATCAGGTTATGCAAAAACGCCGTTTTTGCTTATCCATCAACGCTTATCAAAGAACAGGGGATTCACGGACGCATAGTGGGTCACGTGGGTGGCGCAGGTGGCTCCGTAGGAGAAGACAAGGTTGTATTTGGCGTCGGCGTTGACGCGGGTGAGGCGCAGTACCACGGTATTGATGCCCTCACGGATGTGAATATTCTGGACGTGGACGTTCTCGGCGTCCCACGTGTCGCAGGTGTCCCGCTCGCAGATCAGCTCGCCGTTGATGTACAGGGCGAAGGGGGCGGAGTGACCCATCTGGACGCACACCGTCTCCTCCACGGGGGAGACCAGCTGGCGGACGAGGTAGCACACCGAGGGGGCGGAGAAGCCGTAGACGTCATCCAGGCGGAAGCTGTCCTCGGGCTGGGCGAAGAGGGTCTCCTCATACTTGGTGTCGGCGGCGGGGTCGAGGGGCTTGACCAGCTCATCCATGGAGAGGTAGGGAGTGGTGGTATCCACCGCCATGTTGAGGTGGAAGCGGCGGACGATGTCGGTGCCGTCCCCCTTGTAGCGGTAGCCGGGGCTCATGAGGTGCCAGTAGTTGGGCACCTTCAAAAGCTTCTCGGTGGTGCAGACGGGATCGGTGCGCCAAATGGGGCCGATAGCCTTCCAAAGGTAGGCACCGCAGAGGCCGAAGGTGTAGGTGTAGGTCTTCCCTGCCACGGTGTAGGTGAGGATGTAGAGGTTGGTCTCGTTCAGCACGGGAATGTCGGCGGGAATGGCGACCGTGAGGGGGATCTGCGCGTTACCGTCATCGGGGAGGGTGATCTCTCCCGAGGTCTCCAGTCCGAGCCCCTTGACGGAGTAGGTCAAAGGCTGTCCCTTCAGAGTAAACGAGGCCATACAGAGGGTGATGGTCTTGGTCTGACCGGGAGCGATGGAGCAGTCGGGGCGGCCGTCCTTGAAGGTGGGATACTCCACCCACACGCCCACGGGGTCGGGCGACTCGAAGCCGTAGTCCTTGACCTCACCGCCCTCAATGAGACCGGGATTCCACGTCTTACCCAGAATGGCCACGTCCTCGGAGAAGTCGAAGACGCTGTCGCTTCTGCGGTCGGATTTGACACCCAGCACGAACTTGATGTCCCCCCAGCCGTACTCGGCCTGCAGGGATTTCGCGCCGCAGATGATGCCGATGACCGCGCCTGCGGTGGCACAGGTACAGTCGGTGTCGAAGCCGCAGTTGAGAGCGTCCATGCCCGTCTTGATCTCGTCAAGGCCTCCCTTAAGGAGGGCGGCGAGGGTGATGCCGATGTTCTGGAAGAGGTTGGTGCAGTCGGGGTGGCCGTACTTGTGGAGGATCTTACGCAGGATGCGCTTCACGTCGTCGTACTGACGGCACCACGCCACGGTATCGTTCACCAGCTCGCGGAAGCGGCACTCGGCAGGAATGACCGACAGACCTACGTCGATGAGGGCGTAGAGGTCGCAGTTGGTCTCGTCCACACCGAAGGCGGCGGCCTCCAGGGCGGCGAAGAAGCGCTCGCCGTAGACGGACTCCCCCCAATGGTCAAGAATGCCGTCGCGGGTGGCGTAATCGGCGGCCTCGGCGGGGTTCAGGGGAGCGAGGCACGCCCAGATCTCGGAGCGGATGGGACAGCCCATGCCGCTGATATAGAAATCATTGCTGAATGCGCCGGATGCGGGGGTATGGATGCCCCTCGTCCAGTTCTTACGCATAACGGCGTACTCACCGGGGGAGTAGTCGCAGTAGTTTACGAAGCGCTCAAGGAGCTGATCCGAGGTGAAGCTCTCGCCGTACTTCTCGGCCACGTCCAGCCAAAGGACTTGAAGATCCAAGTCGTCGTTGGGGAGCATGGTGTTGACCATTTCCTCCTTGAAGGGCAGCTCCAGGGGCATTTTGATACCCTCATAGGGCGCGCCCAGGGTACCGATGACGGTCTTGCCGAGGAAACAGCCGTAGACCTTGTCGAGGTAGGTGGAGTAGGGGATCTTGTTCATGATGGGACTCCTTTCGAAATGCAAAATCGGGGGAGCGAGGACTTCAAATTTGGGTTTATCGTGGAGATTCACGCGCCCGTAAGGGCGCATATCGTACCGCGAGGGTTCCACCCCGAGCGGTATATCGTGCCGCAAGGCATATCGCACCCCGAAGGGGTATCTCGCTAAAAAGCAAGAAACTCAATC
>JAZOOM010000243.1:0-18152 GCA_045655025.1 Eubacteriales bacterium
AAATTGCTGTTTATCGGTGCGAAGGGGCACGGCCTCCGGCGGCTTAGAACCTTTTTGAAAAAAGGTTCTAAGAACTCCAAAAACTTTTAAAAAGCATTATTTAATAACACCTTTTTGAAAGTTTTGAGGATTCTTAAGGGACTTTTTCAAAAGTCCCTTAAGCGGGTCCAGGGCAGAGCCCTGGCCGATAAACCCAAATTTAAACCTCTCACCCCATTTTATCGTGATTCTGCCTATGCCACCCCACCTCAAACGAACGTGGAATGTGAAATTATATAAAATCAAAGAAATATCCGAAAAACCCTTGACAGGCAAAGAGAGTTGTGGTATAATGGCATCACCTCTGCGAAGAGCTTTTTTGTTGTGCCCGAAACTTGCGCCACAAGACGGGCACGGGCTCCCGGAGAGGGAGGTACACGGCAGGCTCACTTCCGTGAGACTGCAAATAATTTTTATGGGAGGTGCCGATATCATGGCTAATGAAGTAAGAGTCAAGGTCACTCTGGTCTGCACTGAGTGCAAGCAGAGAAACTACGACACAAACAAGAACAAGAAGAACAACCCTGACAGACTTGAGCTCAAGAAGCACTGCAAATTCTGCCGCAAGCACACTCTTCACAAAGAGTCTAAGTGATTGGGAGGAATGAACATGTTTAAGAGCAACAAGCTGGCTGTCCTGGCCGCTCTCCTGTCTCTGCTCATGCTGGTGTCTATGCTGGCTGTCCCCGCCTTCGCTGATGAGGCTGAGACCCCCGAGGCAACCGAGGAAGTCACCACCGCAATCGGTGAGACCACCGCGGCTGAAACCGACGCAACGACCACCGAGCCCGTGAGCGACGGTGAGACCGAGGCCGCTACCACGGCCGCTACCACCACTGCTTCCACTACTACTGCTTCTACCACCGCGGCTGACACCTCGGCCGAGGCTGAAAAGAAGGAGCAGCGCACCCGCGGTTTCATCAACCTGGGTGTTGGCGTGGCGATCCTGGTCGCTCTGGCTGTCCTCTGCATCAAGTTCCGCGACAAGATTCCTACTTGGTGGAAGAGTCTGAAGTCCGAGTGTGGCAAGATCACCTGGTGCCCCAAGGACAAGCTGAAGAAGAACGTAAAAGTTGTTATCCTGGTTATTCTCGCGATCGCTCTCGTGATCTTCCTGCTGGATCTTGCCTTCTCCGAGGGTATGATCTACCTGGGTAAGCTGTTCCACTAATACAGGTGGTGCATCATGAGTGATATCGATGAGATGAACGTAGGCCCGCGGTGGTATGTGGCGCACACCTATTCGGGCTATGAAAGCAAGGTCAAGGCAAACCTTGAAAAGATCGTAGAGAATCGCGGTCTCGGAGACAAGATCTTCGACATTCGCATTCCCGTGGAGACCATCGTTGAAAAGAACGGTGACGTCGAGAAGGTGGTGGAGGTCAAGATCTTCCCCAGCTACGTCTACATCAAGATGATCATGACCGACGAGAGCTGGCACGCCGTCCGTAACATCACGAGCGTGACCGGATTTGTGGGCCCCGGATCCCGTCCGACCCCCCTGTCCGATGCTGAGGTGGAGGCTCTCAACATTGAGGAGGTCAAGGTACGCGCGGCCGTGAATGTGGGCGACAATGTGCAGATCATTGCCGGCCTGTTCGAGGGCTATTCCGGCGTGATCCAGGCGATCTCCGACGATCTGCGCAACGTCACCGTGCTGGTCAAGCGTGGCCGCCGTGACATGCCCGTCGAGCTTGAGATCTCTATGATCAAGGCCGCCGACTGATCGTTTCGATCTACTCTTTTTTCGGGCGTAACCGCCCAACCAATGGACTCTACATGAATCAGAGAGTCCCGTCTGCATCAAATCCCCCGATACAGGGGTGCGGAACGGTCTGCTTTGCCGCTGCCGTGTCCGTCGTGGGAGGGAGAAAATACTGCCACTGGCAACTCTCCCGTACAAGTACCACATTTGGAGGTTCAAATATTATGGCAAAGAAAATTATGGGTTATATCAAGCTCCAGCTGCCCGCCGGTAAGGCTACTCCCCAGCCTCCCGTAGGTCCCGCTCTGGGTCAGTACGGTGTAGCTATCCCCGTGTTCACCAAGGAGTTCAACGAGCGCACCAAGAACGACATCGGTCTGATCATTCCCGTTGTCATCACCGTGTACGCTGACCGCTCCTTCACCTTCATCACCAAGACTCCTCCCGCTCCCGTTCTGATCAAGAAGGCTGCCGGCATCGAGACTGCCTCTGCCAAGCCCAACAAGAACAAGGTCGCTTCTCTGACCAAGGAGCAGGTGCAGAAGATCGCCGAGACCAAGATGCCCGACCTGAACGCCGGTTCCCTCGAGGCTGCCATGAGCATGATCGCAGGTACCGCCCGCTCCATGGGTATCACCGTCGAGGACTAATTGAAGGAGGTATACGGAAATGGCTAAAGTTGGAAAGAAGTACTCCGACAGCGTTAAGCTGAACGATAACAGCAAGATGTACGAGCCCGCCGAGGCTCTGGCACTGGTTTGCCAGACTTCCAAGGCAAAGTTCGATGAGACCATCGAGATCCACATTCGTCTGGGTGTTGACTCCCGTCACGCTGACCAGCAGGTCCGCGGTGCCGTCGTCCTCCCCAACGGTACCGGTAAGGTTGCTCGCGTCCTGGTGTTCGCTAAGGGCGACAACATTGCCAAGGCTCAGGAGGCCGGCGCTGACTACGTTGGCGGCGTTGAGCTGGCTGAGAAGATCCAGAAGGAGAACTGGTTCGACTTCGGCGTGGTTATCGCTTCCCCCGACATGATGGGTACCATCGGTCGTCTGGGTAAGGTTCTGGGTCCCAAGGGTCTGATGCCCTCTCCCAAGGCCGGCACCGTCACCCCCGACGTTGCCAAGGCAGTTCGTGAGGCTAAGGCCGGTAAGATCGAGTACCGTCTCGATAAGACCAACATCATCCACTGCCCCATCGGTAAGGCATCCTTCGGTGCCGAGAAGCTGCAGGCTAACTTCGACACCCTGGTTGGTGCCGTTATCAAGGCTAAGCCCGCTGCCGCTAAGGGTCAGTACATCAAGTCCTGCGTGATCGCATCCACCATGGGCCCCGGCATCAAGATCAACCAGTCCAAGCTGAGCTGATTCGCCACCCAAGGAAACTTGATAGAAAAACAGCCGTCGAGCACTTTGCTCGGCGGTTGTTTTTTTAAAAAATATTTTTATTATTTTTCAAAAACCCCTTGACAAAATCAAGGTTTTGTGGTATCATATTGTAGTCGCCAGTACGCGGCACCATGGAGAGGTGGCTGAGCTGGTCTAAGGCGCACGACTGGAAATCGTGTTTGGGCTAATACCCCAACGAGGGTTCGAATCCCTCCCTCTCCGCCAAATACCCCCAAGGCGAAACCCTTTGAGATTTTGCTTTTTACCCCCTTTTTAGAGCTCCCGTGGAAAAACCATCATTTTTAGGAGGATACTCTCTATGAAACGCATTCTCATGTTAGCGCTGTGCCTTTCCATGCTCCTGTCCCTGGGCGCGATCGCCGCGTCCGCCACCGTTTCTTCCAACGTCAACGACACCTCGTGGAAGGAACTGGAATTCAAGACCCTGCTGTATCAATCGAACGGAGACCTCTATTCCGACATCAATGAGGATTACTGGGAATACTGGTGGGAGGGCGAGGTTCCCGAGTTGGATAACGCCTGGGCACAGGCTTGTACCGTCAATATGCGCGGTTTTGCCATGTCCTCCGACGGCCGTTACATGTACATGGGTACGCTGAACGGCGGCAACGGCATCCGCGGCGTGGTGGTGTACGACACCCTGACCTGCAAGGTGACCGACCTGTACTACAAGTACGACGGTGAGGTGGGCTTGGACGGCAATCCCTTCTCCTACGCCAAGGGTATGACTGCCGACGACCGCGGCTACGTGTACGTGGGCTTTGCCTTCTCCAAGAACTACAACATCGTCAATCTGGGCATTGCCAAGCAGCAGGATGACGGCACGCTGGAGGAGGTCTACTACGACGCGGTGTACAAGTTCGGCGCGCCCGGCGACGAGGGCGGCATCAAGGTAGGCGTAAACGGCGTGGACGTGGCCAAGGTGGGTGACAAGTACTACTGCTACTTCATGACCAACTACACCTACGATGCCCTGTACTGCTACGACGTGACCGATCCCGCCAACCCCAAGCTGAACACGGATTTCGGCAAGGGTGGTATGATCGTTTTCTCGGATCCCTCCAACACCGTGGGCGGTGAATTCAAGCTCGGTGACGGCCATTACATGGACGTGGACGAGGACGGCACCATCTGGCTTCTGGCAGACGCCGACGACGCTTACGTTATGAAGATCGCTCCCGACGGCTCTGCCTGCGTGGATCTGATCCCCGCCAACTATTTCTACTGCGTGGAGCACGTGGGCGGCTACCTGATTCTGGGCGACTACAAGGGAGAATACATCGAGGTGCGGGACGATACCTCCTATGAGGTCATTGCCAAGATCGACCTTCCCGCCGATTACGGCGACCGCGTCACCCGTATTCAGGTCATCAACGACGTGGTGTTCGTCTGTGAGGCAGGCAACGACAACAATCCCGTGAACGCGGTTCACGCCGCCGCTCTGTCCGCTGACGGGCAGGCCTTCCTGGACAGTCTGGCCGCCAACATCGACCGTGCCGTCAACGGGGAGGAGGAGACCACCGCCGAGGAGACGACTGTAGAGACGGTTACCGAGGGCTCCGACGAGACCACTGCCGAGGAGACGACGGCGGAGGCCACCGAGGCTCCCACCGAGACGCAGGCTGATACCACCGCCGAGGCCGCTACCGAGACCCTGCCCGAGAAGACGGGTTGCGGCGCGACTGTGGGCGTAGCCGCGCTGGCCGTTCTGCTGGCCGCCGCATTTGTGGCTCGCAAGAAGGATTGATCGCATCGGATTTCTCTCCGATCCCATAGCAAAAGCCGAGGGAATTTCTGTTCCCTCGGTCTTTTTTTCAAAATAGTCAATCTGTGTTCACAATATTGCTGTATAATAAGGATAACGTCTTGCAACGGGAGGGAATTATGTACCCCTATGAAATCATTTTCGGGATGGATCTCTACTCCATCCTCATTGCCGTGGGCGTGATCGCCTGTATGGGCTTTATTCGCCTGCAATCCGATTGGCGGGGACTCCGCGCCAAGCTTCAGAATCTGTTCCTCTTGAATACCGTAGCCGCCGTGGTGCTGGGCTACGGCTTTGCGGTGCTGTTCCAGGCTTTCTACAACTACATGGCTAAGGGCACCTTTGAGATCACCAACAGCACAGGCTCCACCTTCTACGGCGGTCTCATCGGCGGAACGCTCATGTTCATCATCCTCTACTTCGGCGTGGGACACTTCCTGTTCCGCGATAAGTACCACGTTCCCCACCTCCGCACCGCCTCCGACATCGCGCCCGCCTGCATCACCGTGGCTCACGGCTTCGGGCGGTTGGGTTGTCTAATGGCGGGCTGCTGCTACGGCGCCAAGTGCGATGCCTGGTACGGCATTGAGATGGTGCATCTGGGCTACAAGGTGGTGCCCGTTCAGCTCTTTGAGGCTCTGTACCTGTTCGCCCTGTCAGCCATTTTCCTGTACATGTTCAAGAAGGGGAAGAAGTACATCATGCCCGCCTACATGATGGCCTATGCCGTCTGGCGCTTCATCGCGGAGATCCTGCGCAACGACTACCGCGGTGCCACCATCGTGGATTTCCTGACCCCCTCCCAATTCATTTCCGTCCTGCTTCTGGCGGGTGGACTGATCCTCTTGGCCATTGAAATGTACGTGGACGGGAAGAAGGCGGCTTCCAAAGCGACCGAGGCCACCGAGGAGGCGGAGGATGCCGAGGAGACCGAAGCTTCCGAGACTCCCGTTGCTCCCGCCGAAGGAGAGACGAATGAATAACCAACCCATGAAGTCCGCGACCGATTCCGCGGCTCTCCCCCCCGAGGGCGCGCCCGCGCCTAAGCGGAGACGCTACATTTCCCGCAAGGTCTGTCTGGCGATCATTTTCCTATCCATTCCCGTGCTTCTGTGGCTGGAGATCGGCAAGCCAACCCTGTCCGATGATCCGGTGTTGGCTCCTCTCATGAGCATGACCCTGACCCGTCTTATCGGGGCGGTGGTCTTTATGGCCCTTTTGCTCCACGACGGCTATCGGGTGCTCCATCCCTTCCAAAAGCCCTTTTGGAGATCCCTGTTGTTCACGGTTCCCCCGTTTCTGGTGGTGGTGAACAACATGCCCATTCTCTCCATGATTTGGGGAGATGCCTATCTCGTTCACAGCGCGCCCGTGTACCTTCTGTGGTTTGCTGCCGAGTGCTTGGCCATCGGCTTGTTTGAGGAGCTGGCCTTCCGCGGGGTGATCTTCCTCATGTTCGCGGAAAAGCGGTGCACCACCCGCAAGGGGCTGTTCTGGAGCTTGATCCTTACCTCGGCGGTGTTCGGCGGGGTGCATCTGGTGAACGTCCTCATGGGGGCGGGTATTGGTCCCACCATTCTACAGATCGGGTATTCCTTCCTCATCGGTGCTATGTGCTCAGTGGTTCTGCTGAAGACCCGCAACATATGGCTCTGCGTGCTCCTCCATGCCGTCTACGATTTTAGCGGCACTCTCATGCCCACCCTGGGTGACGGCACGTGGTGGGACACGCCTACCGTGATCTTCACCGCTGTGCTGGCGGTGGCTACGGCGGGGTATTTGGTGTGGCAGTTTTTCAGGCTGGAGCTGGATCGCGTTGGGGAGATTTACCGCGCGGATTGAAGTTTGATCTGAGATTCCCATGAATATGAAAAACAGGCACACCCCAAACGGGATGTGCCTGTTGCGTTGATGGGACGTTACTCTGCGATCTGCTCCTTGAACAGGGCGATCTGCTCCTTCATGAGGTCGTAGTAGAAGGTTCCGAGGGTCTCCGAGGGCTCCAGATCCTTGGAAACCTCCATGGACAGTTGCTCGCTGGTGGTCCACTCGTTCCAGGAAATGAGGATGACCGTCCCCGCACCCAGCTCACGGGCGCGGCCGAACTGCTCGCGGAAGGTCTCGCCGTCCCGTCTGCCTCTGGCGGGGATGTAGCCGCGGTCGCCCTCGGTGCCTTGGGCGCGGCTGGAGGCGGTGACGGAAACGCACTCCACCATGCCGTCGCGAACGGTGTAGGTCTGGGTGCCTCGCTCCTCCCAGCTCCAGAAGCGGTAGGAGCGCAGGGTCTCGGGGTCGTACAGCCCGCTCTGCTGGCCTACGTAGCCCGTGACCCAGCGGATGGTGAAGCGGTCATCCGTCCAAACGGGATCTGCGCCGTAGAAGTTGGGGGTGGCTCCGTAGCACATGAGGAGGGGTTTGCCCTCATAGTTGTAGTACAGGTCGGGGTATTTCTCCACGTAATCGCGCCAGATCTGATCCACCTTTCTCTGGTGGTTGCCGTTCTCCAGATTGACGGGCATGCTGTGGCCGGGGCCCGCGAACAGGCAGATCTTGGGGGCGTTCTCGATGGTAGACCACACCTCGAACAGGACGTCGGTGGACTCCTCGATCATGCGGAAGGCGGGGTTGGTCTCCCGTTGGGTGTCGGGATTGTAGCAGGTGTTGTTGGTCCAGTCCACGAAGATGAAGTCAATGCCCGCGTCGCGGAGCTGGATGCCGTGCTTGTAGATCACGTCGCGGTCGTCGGAGCAGTAGGGGCCGTCCAAGGGAATATCCCACGTGCCCTTGCCCCAGCGGGGGAACTCAGGACGGTGCCACGTGGTGTAGGCGATGCCCACCTTGCGGTCGGATGCGGGGGTCTTTTCATAGAGTCCTACGCCGATGGGCAGGACGGATGCGTGACGGGGTTCCATAGGGGGTCCTCCTTGTATGATTTTTGTGGGGGCGAGATACAAGATATGGTGCGGGCACGCCTATCTTGTATCTTTGTATCTTGTATCTCCGTATCTTACTTTTCGATCTGCCCCTTGTACTTCTTGATCTGCTCGCACAGCAGGTCATAGTAGAACGTGCCGTGAACCTCCGAGGGCTCCAGATCCTTGGAGACCTCCACCGAGGGCTGCTCGCCCGTGGTCCACTCGTTCCAGGAAATCAGAATGACCATGCCTGCGCCCAAGTCGTTTGCGCGCTGGAACTGCTTTTTCAGGGTCAGACCGTTCTGTCTGCCGTAGGCGGGGATGTAGCCGGGCTCGCCCTCCTTGGACTGGGGACGGCTGGCGGCGGTGCAGGTGATGCACTCCACGCGGTCGTCAATGGTGGTAAAGGTCTGGGTACCGCGCTCCTCCCAGCTCCAGAAGGCGCGGGAGCGCAGGGTCTTGGCATCAAAGAGACTGCTCTGCTGGCCTACGTAGCCCGTAACCCAGCGGATGGTGAAGCGGTCGTCCCTCCATGTGGGACGGGTGCCGTACTGGTTGGGGGTAGCGCCGTAGCACATGAGCAGGGGCTTACCCTCGTATTGGTAGTAGAGGTCGGGGTACTTCTCCACGTAGTCACGGTGGATCTGATCTACCTTCTTCTGATGGTTGCCGTTGTCCACGTTCTCGATGCCTTGATGGCCGGGGCCAGCGAAGATGCAGATCTTGGGTGCGCCCTCGATGGTAGACCAGATCTCAAAGAGCAGGTCGGTGGCCTCCTCGATCATGCGGAAGTCGGCTCTCTGCTCCCGCATGGTGGCGGGGTCGTAGTTGGTGTTGTTGGTCCAATCCACGAAGACGAAGTCGATGCCCGCGTCGCGGAGGAGGATGCCGTGCTTGTAGATGACGTCGCGGTGGTCGGAGAGGTAGGGACCGTCCATGGGAATATCCCACGTGCCTTCGCCTTTGCCCCACTTGCGGGAGGCGGTGTGCCACGTGGTGTAGGCGATGCCCACCTGCCTGTCCTCGTAGGGGGTCTTCTCGTACAGACCCACGCCGATCTGATCGGCCTCTACGTCATCGTAGTTGTAGATCACGTCCTGATAGAGCTGATAGTAATCGTTCATATCCTTCTTGGCCTCCTGTGTCAGCTTGGATTCGTCGTTGGTGATGAACAGGGAGGTACCCTCGGCCTTTGCGGTGTACCCCATCCAGCGGGCCACGTAATCGGCGGCGATGAGGTAGGTGTCTCCCCGCTTGACCACCGTGGGGAAGGGGTGGGCGGTGCCGTTGAAATCCACCTCCGCCTTGTCTGCGGTGAAGATGAGGGTGTTGCCGTCACGGGTGAGGGTAGCGGCGGTGTCGGTCACGGCGTAGTCAAAGCCCAGAAGACTTGCCACGGCCTTGGCATCCACCAGAGTCAGGCCCTCCTTGGCGGTGATGGGGTAGCCGCACTTGTACTGCGCCTTGCCGCTGAGGAGGTAGGTATAGCCGTCGCGGATCTCCAGCGTCATGTCGGCGGGGGCATAGGCCTTGACCTCGCCCGCCGTGACCTTGATGGAGGCGACGGAGGAATCTGCGAAGTGCTGCATGGCGCGGATATAGCCCAGAGATGCGCCGTGAGCCACGCGGTCAGCGGCACCCGATTTCAGCTCGGTGCCGTCCGGGGAGAAGACCGTCACCTTGTTGGCGGCGGAATCCACCGTAACCGTGGCCAGATGGGTGTCATTGACGAAGGCCTTGATGGTGGTGCCGTCGTCCTCCATGCGGACCGTCACGCCGTCCTTGGCGTTGAAGGGCAGATTGGTACCCAGGGACACGGTCAGAACGTTGTGGATGACCAGATGGGCGTTGGCATTATTCACCGTGACCCAGATACCGCTGTCGATGAAGAGGTTGCCCGCGGCTTTAAGACGCACGCCGTACATCACCGTGCTGGTGGCGCTGGTGCCGTTGCCGTGGTTGTAGAGGAGTGCCTCGGTCACGTAGGGCTGATCCATGGGCTTGCCGAAGCCCACGGCGTTCCAGACGTCCTTGGTGGCGGTGACGCCGTGCTCATCCTTGGTGATGGTGCCGTTGGTGGTGAACGTCAGACTGCCGTTGGTCTTCAGGGCAGACAGGGAATCCGTCATCTGCGCGAAGGGGAAGTCCAGCTGAATACGCTCGTCCTTGCCCGCCAGCTTGTCGGCAAGACCGATGTCCTCGTAGGCAGGGGCGGTGATCTCAATGGGGGGCTCGGTCTCGGCCTCGGTGGTCTCCTCGGTGGGGACTTCGGTGGTCTCCTCCGTGGGAGTCTCGGTGGGAGCGGCCGTATCTTCGTTGGAAGCGGCATCGGTGGTGCCTATGGCGGTGTCGGGGGAAGTGGTGTCCGTTCCGTTGGTACCGCCTGTGCAGGACACGGCCGAGAGGAGCGTGAGGGCGGCGAGTATGCCGCAGAGGAGTTTTTTCTTCATACGTGTGGATGGCTCAAGGGGTTTGAGCGGCCTCCTTGTGGATTTGTGGATTGTTCTGTGGAAAACTCACAAATATATCATACCATATAATGGGAAAATTGTCAATAGATGTCGAAATAAAAAAACGGCCTGTGGAAAACAGGCCGATGGGGGATCAAGCGAGCATTTGGGAGACCACCGCGATGATGATCGCGATGCCGATGGCCACGATGACGGCGGAGGCACCCAGCGAGATGAGGAGCTTCTGCTTCATGTTGGGGCGGGTCTTCATGAGCATGATTCCGCCGACGCTCATCATGCCTGCAATGGCACCGCCGATGGCACCCTGCAAAATGAACGCGAAGAAAAGGGCGGCGGGGAGGATACCCAAAACGTAGTCGGAGGTAGTGGCCTTTGGGGAAAGAGTAATGGTTTCGCTGCCGTCGGTCATGGTCACGCCGCCCACGAAACCGCCCTTGAGGGTGAAGGTCACGGGAGCGGATTCGGGATCAGAGGGATCGGCGGGGAGGATGTAGGTGGTCTTATTGACCTTCTGCAACGGAACTCCGTCGACCAGAATGGTCTTCTTGCCTGTCCAGAAGCCTTCCTCGTAGGTAATGATTCCGTAGGTAGGATGAGAGATGGTGATTTGCATGATAAGATCTCCTTTAGCGGTGTTGATACCCCTATCATACCACATAGGGCGGGGCTTGTCAAGAGAAAAGGGGGAATCGTGACTGTTTTTTATGAAACTGTAGTGAGAGTGAGGACTCAACCAAACAGAGAGCCCCGAGCCAGGGGGGAGCTCGGGGCGGAGGAAGGGAGGAATCTATCGTTTGAAGGGGGGTTACAGGGTCATGCGGACGAACGCCCCCAACGCAGGGTCGCCCGTGTCGGTGAGCCAGCCGTCGGAGAGGGCGCGATGCAGGATCAGCTCCCGTCTGAAGCCCGTGCTCATGGAAACCAGCGCAAGGATATGCTCGTCCTCCCGCAGATGGGCGGGTAGATCGGCGGTCAGGATGCCTTTCGCGCACTCGCTCAGACCCAGAATGATCTCCCTCACCCGGGCGGCCAAGCCGCGAAGCTCCTCCCGCTCGGCGGGGGTAAAGGCGGCTGTGCGGTCGGCCATGTCGAAGTGGAGAACAGCGGACTTGTAGCCCTCCTCGGTGCGGCGGAGGTAGCCGATCTCGGCCAGCTCCTCCAGACAGGCGGGCTCGGCGGTGCAGGGTGTCCCCGCAGCCTCGGCGCGGATAACCTCGCCCAGCGCGTCGGCCGGCTTACCGTCCAGATACTCGGGAGTTCGATTATGGATGTCCTTGTAGTAGAATTTGTACTGCTGGAAAAGCACCTCCGTATCGGATGCACCGTGGAGACCTACGAAATATTCCGGGATGTTGACGACGTTTTTGCCGTCGGAGGTCTTGGCGTTGGTTTTCCCCTGATAGCCGATGATATCCCACGCGCCGCCGTCGGGACGCTTTGTCCACCAACCGTGCAGGTCTACCTTGCCGAAGGCCTCGTATTGGATGATATCCAACGCCTGCATGAGCAGTGTCCACTTGGCGGTCTCACAGTCCTGACCGCCCCGATAGGGCGTAACTCCGTGAGCGTGACACAGAGTCACGTAGCGGTCAACCAAGGTCTCCAGAAGATCGGCCAACTCGTCCTGGAGCTCGACCTGACGCTTGTTGCACGCCTGCCAGGCATCACGGCTGATGATGGGGAAGGCGGTCTGATACTTAATAGCCGCCGCGGTCTCGATGGTGGTCAGGAAGGTCTCCCGCACCAAAAAGTCCAGCTCGCTCTGCATATAGGGGAGAGCCACACCCAGAGCAATGGCCAGCTCCTCGGCGGTTTCGGGGGTGTCGTAGACCTCCAGAAAGATGTTTTGATACAGGGGGTGGTTCAGAATGCGCCAAGGCTGCCCAAAGGCGCCAAAAGACGAGCAATTGTTGACAAACTCGATCTCCTCGGGCTTGTAGCTTCTGATTCCGAATTCTCTTGCCATATTCATTCCTTCTTTCATATGTTTTCGAGCGCGGTGAAGCCTCGCCAGCACCGTTCCGCGGGGGATACTCAACTCGTCGGCAATATCCTGCACCGAGCGATCCTCGATGTAGTGCGCCACCAGCACACGGCGGTAGTCCTCGCGGATGAAGGCCAGCTCCCGACGGAGACTGTTCAGCCACTCGGGGTCTGTGCCGTCGTCCTCGTCCGCGATCCCCGGCTCCGCGGGCAGCTCATCTCCGGATATGAGCTGACTGCGTTTGTTCTTGGCATCTGCCCAACGGCTGTACCGATTGCGGGCGATGCGCCAGACCCAGCCTGCAAAATTCTGCGGTTGAGTGCCCCTGCTGAGTGCGGTCATGATCTCGCAGGTGATATCGGACGCCAGATCCTCGGCTTCGGTAGGGTCACCGCACTTGCGCAGGCAGAAGTAGAACACCTTCTCCATGTAGTCGGCGGCGTATAGCTCCATGAGGGCTTCGGGTGTCGGGGTCATGGTGAGGCTCCTTTCGTAGGGATGACCGCTTTCGCGGCGGGGGAATTACGCGCTCCATTCATATAGTGTCGGGAAAGTCAAAATGATTGCATGATCGGAAAGAAAAAATTACCCCATCCGTTCGGACAGGGTAAAAGGAAGCGATGGGACACTCACGCATCCCGCGACTCAATGATATACACCCCGCCCTTCTTCACCGCGATAAACGCCACGTTCCCCGTGATCTCGTTGGACACGGCGAACTGATGCCGACGGTGGAGAGTCGCCTTCTTCAAGGGATACTTACAGCCCTCGATGTCCACCCCCTTCACCACCTCGTCGGCGGCGATGATGGACAGGTACTTGTAAGAGCTGCGGGCAATGAGGGTGGAGGAGGACTTCATGTAGCGGGCGCGGCTTTGGCCGTCGGTGATGGTGCCGTAGACCTTACGGGCGTGAAGCTCCTCCAGAATAGCCAGAGTGGACAGGGTATGATCCAACCGCCCCGACAGGCCGCCGATGATGATGATGTCGGTGGCACCCCGTTCTATGGCGATCTCTACCGCCAGCTGGGTGTCGGTGTAGTCCTTCTCGGCGGGGACCTGCTGGATCTCCATCCCCTCGTCCCCGGGGACAGAGCCGATGGAGTCGAAGTCCCCCAGGAGCAGATCAATGCGCTCCCCCAGAGCCTTGGCGGTATGGTAGCCCGAATCGGCGGCGATGCAGAGATCGTCGGGCTTCGGGTGTTCCGTAATGGATTCGGTGCGGACGGTGCCGCCGGTATAGATGAATGCGCGCATGGGGGAGTCCTCCTTCGTGGATATGACTATATTATAACGGATTTTCCCGAATTTGTCAACCATCTCCCACCCCACAAGGATCGTTTTCTCCATACCCTTGACAAACGAGGAACCGTGGTATTACGCGAGGTGATTTCCTGTACGCATTTAGATGAATCTTCACAAAATATATGCATATCGAAAGGCGGTTGAACCATGACCTCAAAAATCCGTTCCGTAAGTAAATATTTGCTTTTATCGGGGCTGCTGATCCTGATGCTGGTGCCGGTGGCTCTTCCCGCCGCCGCAGAAGGCGCGTCCGAGAACACTGAACCGTAGCCTGTAAGCCGTAACCGCTACGGGCGGCCAAACCAAAAAGGGGCTGAGTCAAAAGCTTCATAGGAAGCTTCATAGGAAGCAAATGGCTCAGCCTCTTCTGCTTGGCTGGGGCACAGGGATTCTGAACCCAGCCCTCGCATTGCGAGGGCGGCAAGTTGCACCGTGAAAGCAAAAATGAGGACGTTGCTTGCAACTTGCACCGGGCTTCTCCTCCCCAATACCCCAACCAAACAGAAAAGCCACCCTTGATGGGTGGCTTTCTGTTTGGCTGCCTTGTAACAACCTCAGTTGAACAAGCAGGATAAACCGTATGGTTCATTGAAAAGAGGCAGAAATAATCCTTGTCGCACAAGAAATATTTAATTTTTATGCGTCAGCCGTTCCAGTTGTATAATTATGACTGAGAGCATCAATTTTATGGAAATTAGCGCGGAATCCCTTGGGTTTTCAAAATACATATGTGGCAAAAGTCAAAGGTGACGACGGTCATTGTATACCAGAATATTGTCCTTTATCACACGATACCCTAATTTCGTATAGAATTGGATCAATCGGTGGGTTCCTTTCCTGTATTCTTCTGATTGGAAGCCGTGTTGATGGGCAGCTTCATAATCGCTGGCACATAAAAATATCGTTGATCCTTCATTAAATTGATATCTGATCATATTAAGCAAATTTTTTACAACTGAAGATCCGATCCCGAGATTTCGGTATTGGCTGTTTATGGTGATTTGATCTAAAATATAGATATAGTTGTATTCAGCCTCGCCGCAAAGATACTTTTTCAGAACCGCGCCCGATTTTCCGCATATAGCACTCGCAATAGCTGCACAATCTCCGGACATTCGGTCGCAACAATATAAAAAATCATTGTCGTTGTAAATTTCATAAAGCAGTATCTGGCCTATTTCTTTATCATCAACAAGAATACTGCCCCAAATGGACGAAGGCTCACCATCACTTGTATCAAACGGTTTAAATTCGTCATCTTCAAACAGGTATTCTAACGAATTGACGCGATTCAAAGTTACTGAAAAATCCATTTACATACTCCAATCATAATCATCATTTTGATCTTATATACCAACTCGTACCCACCCTGAAACACGGTAAATATTGTTTAATTGGCGGGTTGCTTTTTATGTTGAGCTATTAATTGCCCACATAGGGAAGGTAGTATGATCGATTGTTACGATTATACCATAAAACAGATAGCAAATCAAGATGCTTAACGAGTTTGTTGTATCGTGATACCAAATCAAAAATACATCTCTAGAACAAGCCTACATCCCATCACGTTATGTCGCAGCCCAAGCTCTTTAGGGTCAATATCGCAGTCCTGCCGGTAAATACAAAAGGCCTGATGCTGCAAGTCATCAGGCCCTTTCTTATCTATGCAGTTGTAGTAGATTTCCACCTTGTCGTCGTACAGAATCACTTCCTTCACGAGCAACTTGATCATCAGCCGCGGCTCCTTCTTCAGAGCCTTTCGGATGAACTTCTTGATATCCGCATGGGTGATCTGTACTTTGTCTTTTGACCTCTCGATCAATACCTTCCCCTCGGCTACCTCCAGAGCCGCTTCCAGCTCCTCAATACGTTGCTTGGTGGAGCTTGTAATGATACCTTGCTCTACCGCATGAAGCATATTATCCAACGCCTTGCGGATTCTGTCCCGCTCGGCTTCCAGGATGTTGATCACCGCCGTATCCCGTAGCCGTTTATCGTGAGCTTCAAGAACGCGGTCTGCAACCAGGTCAATGGTTTCGGGATTATCCAAGACCTTGACGGTGACATCCACAATGAGCTGTTCCAATATTTCTTTGCGGATGGGAGCTTTGTGGCACTTGGTCGAATCCTTCTTTCGGGTACTGCATTTGTAGTAGCGTACCACAGTTCCATTGCGTGAGGTTCCTGATTCAGAGGTGACGGACTTGCCGCAATACCCGCATTTCAGCTTGTTCCGTAACAGATAGACCACGTCCTCGGGATGCTTCCCGTATCGGTTTTCGGAAACCATGAGATGTACGGTTTCAAATAAGTGTTGCGGAACGATTCGGGGAAATGTATTTGTGTACGTTCCTTCGGTCTTGTGGGTATAGACACCGGAGTATCGCTCGTTTTGTAAGATGCCGTACACAACGGATTTACCAAATGGGCGGCCGTTTCGGTACATGATCCCTTCATCGGTCAAGGCCTTGATGATATTCTTGACGATCACGCCCGCCGCATACATTTCATAAATGCGGTTAACCACGGGGGCTTCTGTCTCGCAAATCTGAAATTTCTTGTTGACCACTTCATACCCGTAGGTGATGCCACCTCCGGCATAATTGCCCTTGATCCGGGTCTCTCGTAGACCGCGGCTGACCTTCTGCGCCAGCTCGGCGGAGTAGTATTCGGCCATACCCTCCAGGAGGGATTCCAAGATAATACCTTCCGGCCCTTCGGGGATATGCTCCTTGGCAGACACCAGGGATATGCCGTAGTCCCTCAACGTCTTTTTGTGGATCGCCATTTCATACTTGTTTCGTGAAAAGCGGTCAAGCTTGTACACCAGTACGACATCCCAAGCCTTTTTCTGCGCGTCCTTCAACATCCGCTGAAAATCGTTTCGGTTGTCGTTGGTGCCGGTCATGGCACGATCGATGTAGGTATCCACGACCATCATATCGTGTTGCTCAGCGTAGGCCATGCACTCTCTGAGCTGACCTTCAATGGATTGTTCGGTTTGCCGCTCACTTGAATAGCGGGCATAGATGACTGCTGTTTTCATGGGAGCAATCTCCTTTCTTGTGGTTTCATCCATAAGGATACACTTTTATTCCTCAAATGTAAACTTACGGATATGGAGAGTTTTGCATTTTTACTGGACACTTTTGACCCGCGTCTGAACCGATACTGCCCTGTTTTGATTCTTGATCTGATCAGCATACTCTTTACTCCTTTCTGCCCAAAGGGCACCCTCCCCCCCATCAGAACCCACCGAAGCCGTCAAGGGAAAAAGGAAAAAGTATTGCAGTCATGTCACGAAAAACGAGCCGATTTAAAAGACAGTTACTTGTCAATCAAGTCGGCTCTGTGAATTTTCAGCGATACTTTTTCCCCCTTGACGGGGGCGGTGGTGTTCTGATATAATCCACACTCCACAGGATACCAAAATCGTGCCAAAAAGGTATTGTAAATCGCCACGAAATATGCTACAATGATGGCACACCCCACCAAGGAGGTCTCCCATGCAACTGACACGCACCTCGGATAAGCTCAAACGCACCATCCTGTTCAATGCCGAACGCCGAGAAACCACCTTTGTCCCGCCTATAGATTCGGGTTACTTCTCCCTCATTCTGATCAAAAGCGGCAAAGGGATCATAACCATCCAATGCAAGAGCGGCGAGACAGATTCATTTCCTGTATCCGCGCCCATGGCAATCTGTCTGCGGGACGGCGAGGCCTTGACTTGCACAGCAACAGACGGCGAGCCGTGGAACGTGTATAATATGGTGTTCTCCCCCACCTTCATCAACGTGAATATGCAGCCTGCTGTCATGGAGCAGGGTGTTTATGAGGTGCTGGCAGAGACCTACCACCTGTTCCGTCTTGCCCCATTCATGGAGACCCATACGGAACTCAAACGCATCGACATGACTGAGGAACAGATGGACGCTTATTTCCGTATCTGTGATGCCACCGTAGCCGCCATGGAGGAAGAAGACCCCGATAAGTGCTGGTCCTGCCGTATCCGTGCGGGCCTCATGGATATTCTCACGGGACTGGAAGCCCAGTACACTCACAAGATCGAGGGACGGAGGGACAACTCCCTGACCTTTGCGACCTACCGCAACATCGTCATCCTCATCCACGGCGACCTCATGCATCCCGGGCGCATTGAGGACGTTTGCCGCATCTTCGGGGTCAACAAGAACAAGCTCCAAGTCATTTTCCGCCGATACAGCGGACTCTCCTACCACGATTTCATCAAGCAAGCCCGCGTAGAACGCGCTCAAAGCTATCTGGCCTTTACGGGTCTGACGCTCTCGGAAATCGCTTTCCGTCTCGGATTCACCACCGAACAGCATTTTTACCGCTTTTTCAAGCGAGAAACAGGCGAGGCCCCTGCGGATTTTCGAAAGAGTACCGTGAAGGGGCGAAAGGATGCCTTTGCGAGGCTGGCTATGGCCGCCGCGGGGGATCCCGGGTGCTATGCGGTGAAAAAGTAATTGAATATGGAAGAACAGTCAGAAATTGGCTGTTCTTTTTTTACGCTCCCGGTGAAATCGTGCCAATGGGAT
>JAZOOM010000244.1:0-3728 GCA_045655025.1 Eubacteriales bacterium
AAACCTCAAACATTCTGTTTTCTTATGGGTAGGGGCATTGTTTGACAAGAAGAAATTGGCGGTTTTTTAGTTTAGGAGCGACGAGGGCGTCGCTCCCTACAAGGGGTTATTTCATATCATGCCATCATGCTCTAACCCACCGATAAACAGCAATTTGAAGGACGGCTGAAAAGATACATCTTTTTATGCGGAAGGAGGAGAAAAACTATGTGTGCGTTTGCGGGAGGTATCGGTTTACGGGTGGCTTTTGTGTGATGTGAAGAATGACAAGAATCAGCTCCGCCAAGAACACGATGCCGTAGCAACAGAACCAAACTATGTAGTTCATAAATACCGCAGGGATCAGAGCGAAGGTAAGTAGGGCAGAAATGCAATTCAGTACGATGCTCCCTCGATCAAATGCGAGAGTAGCACGGATGGTGGAGCAGATACCCTCCACCACGAAGGGGATCACGCTCACGTATGTCAGAATATAGCCACACATAAAGTATCCATGCTCGCGGGTGACGGTGGGGGAAACGGTGGGAACGTAAGGCTCTGCAACAATATAGGATGCGATGAGATACCCCCAGCCGACCATACCAATCAAAAGAGCAACGATGGCGGCAAGCTTACCCTTCATGCGCTTCATGGTGTCATTTTTTTTCATGGTCAAACACTCCTTTCGGGATCACGAAGCCCAGCTTTCCTTGACGGGCACAGGCCCCGCGTTGTGTTCGATCACCAATTTTTCAATGGCCTTACGAATCTCGTAGCAGGGGTCGCCCACCTCGGCGCACCAGGCCGAGACCATGTGTCCCTTCCAGTCGGCGTGGGGATCAATGGAGGAAGAGGTGTAGACCAGAAAGGTGGTATCGCCGTCCATGCCTGTGTACATGTGGGGATTATCGGTGGGGATGTTGCCAAAGTCGTGCTGTTCCATGACGGCGAAAATGCCGTTGATCTCCTCGGCGGTCAATGCTACGGTAGATTCCGCAAACTGGACGTTGCGCCAACCGATCAACTCGGTCGATTCCCGTGTTTCCCCTTCAAATTCCCAATAGCCGACCTCTACGGTGTGGATGGTTCCCCATTGCTGATAGTGCAGGTAGCCGCTTCCATCGTTGTAGATGCAGATATCGTACACGTACCCGCAGGAGGGGGAAAAACGCTCGTTTTCTGCCAAGGGATAGTCCTTGGGACGGGACTCGTCGAAGGACTCCATGTACACACAGCGGATCACCTCGCCCACGTGAGGGGAGGTATCCTCACCGGAATGATCGTATTGGGGGTTACAGCCGATCCATGAGCAGGTGGACATGTAATCGTCCCATACCCGTTCTGCCAGCCGCGCCGTTTCAAAGGAGTCTTCCTCGGGGCGGAGCAGCAGAGCGCCCATGACTCCTGCGGCGGCCGTTGCCACGATCAATAGGACGGATAGAATGATGATGGCAGTAGTGTTTTTCATAGCGCAAACATTCCTTTCGTGCTTCTACTATATAAGACACCAAAAAAATCGAAAACCTTACAGGAAATGTAGAAAAAGTTTAGAAAATTCAAAAAAATTCAAATTTGGGGTTGTCGGTGTGTTTGGATTGCCGATACCCCTGTAGGGAGCGGTGCCCTCACCGCTCCGCCACGAGAAACATACCGTTTCGTTACGGGTGTTCAATTTCTAAATCCTTTGTCTGACGGAAGAAATCGGAGATTTATTGGTTGCGGAGCGGTGAGGGTACCGCTCCCTACAATGGGTTATCAAATATCGAACCGTCGTGCCCTAACCCTTAAACAATCCCCTTCCCGATAAACGGCACGTTTACGAAATCTCCGGGATTGTGGCGGATAATATAATCCATGTAGGAGCAGATCTGCTCCGCCACCACGCGGTAGCCCATGGGGCTCATGTGGCCGTGGAGGTAGAACAGGCGGAAGTAGTCCTCATCCTGCGGAGGGGCGTAGGTGTGGAGGTCGATGACGTAGGTGTTATCGAAATACTCCGCCAGCTCACGGATACGGGCGGCGTAATCGGCCAGAATACGGGACATGGGATGATCCTCCCCGTGGCCGCGATCCTCGCGGGGCATGGTGAGGAGGAAGAATTTTGCATCAGGCTGAATGGCCTTGTAGCGCATGATGAGGCGGGCGAACCAGCCTGTGAAGGTATCGGCGTTCTGCTCGGGATCCTCGGGGTTGATGTCGCTCATCTCACCCAGAGGCTGGCGCAGGCCGAACAGGTCGTTTGCGCCCATGCCGACGATGTAGGCCTGCGCGGCAAGGGAGGGATCCCACCAGCCCTTTTCCTCGGCGTAGGTCTTGCAGTACTCCATGGCGGTCATGCCGCCGCGGGAGAAGTTGTGGACGGTAGAGCCCGCCATGCGGGCGATGTACTGCCCCCAGGAGTAGGGGAACATATCGTAGAAGTGATGCTCCTTGGTCTCGGGGTCGAAGGTCTCAAACTCCCCCGAGGCCATGCTGTCCCCCACGCAGGCAATGGTGCGGAAGATGGAGGTGTAGCCGCCATCCTTCACCATGTGCTCCAGAGGCTTTTCGTCGGCGGGGGCGGTGTAGCGGTATTGGTTCATATCGAACTCCTTTTTAAAAGTTTTGAGGATTCTTAAGGGACTCGCGATATTTGCCGAAGGCAAATTCGCCCCGAGCGAAAGCGAGGAGATTTTCAAAAGTCCCTTAAGCGGGTCCAGGGCAGAGCCCTGGCGCTCTCCTGATCAGCACAGCATAGGCGTCTCATTCCCGATGAAGGGCACGTTTACGAACTCGCGGGGGTTGTGGCGGATGATGAAGTCCATGTAGGAGCAGACTTGCTCGGCGAAGAGGCGGTAGCCCATGGGGTTCATGTGTCCGTGGAGGTAGAACATATGGGTGAAGGCCTCGTCGTGGGCGGGGGCGTAGGCGCGGAAGTCCATGACGTAGGTGTTCTCAAAGTAGGCGGCCAGCTCGTGGAGGCGGGCGGCGTGGGCATCGGCCAGGGCAGCTTTATCGGGGGTGGCCTCGTACATGACCTGATGGGGCATGGTGACGAGGAAGAACTTGGCGTCGGGCTGGATGGCCTTGTACTGCTGGATCACGCGGGCGTAGTAGCCGGTGAAGGTCTTGGCGTTCTGCGTGGGATCCTCGGGGTTGATGTCGGACATCTCACCGACCGGCTGACCTGCGTTGATGAGGTCGTTGACACCCAGGGCGATGACGTAGGCCTGTGCCTTGAGGTCGGGATTCCACCAGTCTCTGGCGGCGGCGTAGGAGTCGCAGTACTCCGAGGCCGACATACCGCCGCGGGAGAAGTTGTAGGCCGTAAAGCCTGCCATGCGGGCGGCGAACTGACCCCAGGAGTATTCGAACATATCGTAGTAGTGGCGCACGCCTGTGGCTTCGTCCAAAGTCTCAAACTCGCCGGAGGAGAGGCTGTCGCCCACGAAGGCAACGGTGCGGAAAATGGAGGCGTAGCCGCCGTCGGTCACGAGGTTGTCGAGGGGTTTTTCATCAGCGGGAGCGGTGTAGCGGAATTGGTTGTTCATGGTGGTATATTCCTTTCTGTGTGTTGGTTTTTTTGTTTCAAATTTGGGTTTGTCGGTGAGTTAGGGTTGCCAATACCCCCGTAGGGAGCGACGCCCTCGTCGCTCCTAAACCTCAAACATTCTGTTTTCTTATGGGTAGGGGCATTGTTTGACAAGAAGAAATCGGCGGTTTTCTAGTTTAGGAGCGACGAGGGCGTCGCTCCCTACAAGGGGTTATTT
>JAZOOM010000245.1:0-2542 GCA_045655025.1 Eubacteriales bacterium
CCTTGGCGGACTACGTTCCCGATGGGGCACTTTTGCACCGTGTCCGCGTGTACGGCTGGCAGGCCAATTACCACTACTTTGACGGGTTCGTGGAGGACGCCCTGCGCTACCACGCCATGCCTGCTCCCCAAACTGCCGAGAAGGTTTCCTTCTTCTCCTACTTCCCCCAGTACGTCCAGCTGAACCGATCCAGCCGTGCATGGTACCTGTTTTGGCGTGAGCATTTGCGAAACGGACGCTATCTCGATACGGATTACGCCTACATTTTGCTCTACCTCTTTGAGCTCATCAACCTGCCCGTTGCCTCGGCCGCCGAGGCGCGGGGGTATCGGGATCTCATGGCGACCGCGTGGGTGGCCTACCGCCGCTCCTACCCCCAGCTGGATCACTACATGTGCGAGTGGCTGTGCGACTACTGCCTCATTCACGGTCTGGTCGCGCCCGTGGACATTCTCGCCCCGGCTCTGGACGATATCATTGTGGAGAGCCGCCTCAAGGAATTCTACTTGTCTGCCGCCGTCCGTGTTCCCGAGGGCGAGGATGGTGAGTCGAAGGATGCCGCTCTCCGAACCGCCCGCATTCTCATGCGGCATTGCTGTCAGTACGATTACCGAAAATCCAAGTTTGCCCAGGGGGAGCATAAGGCTACGTTTGATCGGATCATCCCCGCCGCCGTGGCTCACGCACTGCCCCTTCTGCTGGGAACGAACGGACAGGAGCCCGCCGGCAAGCCGGTCATTACCATGCTGGATTCCGTGGTGACCCGCGATGCCTACACGGGGGCTCTCTGCTCCTACCGCAACAAGCGTCGGATCGAGGTCTCCTACACCTCCTTCTCCCGCTCCCACGAGCTTCGCTTCCTCATCGGGGATATGGTCAAGCACGTGGAGAACCGTCTGCGCTCCTGGATCGGGGTGCGCTCCAAGCTGTCGGTCATGTCTCTGCCCATCCCCTTGCGGGACGCGCTGGATGCCTATCTCGCCCCCTTGGAGCCTCCGAAAAGTGCCGCTCCCGCCAAGAAAAAAGAAGAGCCGCGCCCCGCTTACGAGGCTTTGTACGATCTGCCTCGGAAGGAAGTGTCCTTAGAGGATGCCGCCGCCATTGAGGCGCAGTCCTGGGAGACGACCCGCATTCTGGTGGAGGCGTTTGAGGATGCCGTTGAGACGGCAAATGATGTTCCGCAGAGCGCAAATGAGGTTGCCGCTGAGGCGGCAAATGATGTTGCGCCTACGGCGCAAACGGAGTACCCCTGCGGGACAACGGAGGGGGACGGAGGGAGCGGTGAGATTTCCGCCTTGACACCTTTTGTACCCTTTATCCGGGCCGCATTGGACGGTGACTCTGCCGCATTGCGCGCCGCGGCCAAGGCTCTCGGGAAAATGCCCGACGCGCTGGCCGACGAGATCAACGCCATCACCGCCGACGGGGATATCGAAGACATCATTCTGGAAGACGACGGCATGGGTGGCTATACCGTCATTGAAGATTACCGTGAGCAGGTCATGGAACTGCTCCACAACTAACGGAGTGAATATTTGCATATGGAAAATACCAATCAGAATCAAGTAAAAGTCCCCCGCCGCGTGCTGGGCTCCCTGCTGGCTTCGGTGTCGGCGGGCGTGGTGCCCCGCGCGGGCGCGCCCTACATCGCCATCGGACGGCAGGACGAGATCGCCGCGCTTTTGTCGGATCTGGAGCAGATCGACGGGGGCGGCGGCTCCATGCGCTTCCTCATTGGCCGCTACGGTAGCGGTAAGAGCTTTCTCATCCAGCTCATCCGCGGCTACGCGCTGGAGCGGGATTTCATCACCGCCGATGCTGACCTGTCCCCCGAGCGGAGATTGTACGGCAGCGGCGGCTCCGGCGTGGCCACCTACCGCGAGCTCATGAAAAACCTCGCCTCCAAGGCCTCCCCCGACGGAGGAGCTCTCCCCAAGCTCATCGCCCGCTGGATCGGTATGATGCAGGACGAGCTCATTTCGGCCGGCGTGTCTCCCGACGACGATCGCTTCGACGATCTCATGACGAGAAAGGTCAGCGACACCATGCGGGAGCTGGAATTTTTGGTGGGGGGCTTCGACTTCGCCCGTGTCATCACCGCCTACTACAAGGCCTACCGAGAGGACGGGGAAGCAGCCCGCCTGAAGATGTCGGCCTGCCTGCGCTGGCTCAGAGGCGAGTACGCCACCAAAACCGAGGCGCGGAACGAGCTGGGATTTGCCGTGTCGGTCATCATTGACGACGACAACTGGTACGATTTCCTCAAACTCTGGGCGGCGCTGGTGCGCAAGATGGGCTACCGCGGCCTCATGGTCTTCATCGACGAGTGCGTGAATCTCTACAAGATCACCCACCGCGTCAGCCGTGAGAACAACTACGAGAAGATCCTGTCCATGTTCAACGACACCCTACAGGGGCGTGCCCCCGGTCTGGGCATCGTCTTCGGAGGTACGCCCCAGTTTTTGGAGGATCCCCGCCGAGGCCTGTTCTCCTACGAGGCTCTGCGCTCCCGTCTCTGCGACAGCCGTTTTGCCTTGGAGGG
>JAZOOM010000246.1:0-4608 GCA_045655025.1 Eubacteriales bacterium
CCGCTTGGCCTCCGACTTCCCTCCAGACCTCCTACGACCAGAATCCTTCCGGTAACACGGGCAAGCCTCTCATCGACTACGTGGATACCATCATCAAGGTGGCCGCCCACTACTCCATTCCCGTGCTGGATCTCTACCGCACCTCGGGTATCTGCCCCCGCATCCCCCAGCACCTGCCCCTGTATATGCCCGACGGTCTCCATCCCAACGACGCCGGTGCGCAAAAGGTGGGCGAGCGTCTGGCTGCCTTCCTGCAAGCACTTTGATCCCGGCCTGACTGTATAGCTCGCTCATCCCCTTCAATCACACCGAAAGGAATCTGCCATGAAACGAATGCTGACCCTTGCGCTGACGCTTACCCTGTGCCTGTCCGCCGTCTCCTGCGTTGGTGGCGGTACCTCTGATGGCACCGACAGTAGTCAGACTATCCCCTCAGGCCAAGCCCCTGCGGATACCTCCGCCTCGGATACACCCCCCTCCGAGACCGATACGGAGCAGGGCACGACGTCTGCCGACTCTGAATCAGCCACCGATGAAATGACGCCTCCCGATGCTGAGCCTCTGAACGCCGTGTACCCCACCCCCGTGGAGATCGCCTACGGCAAGGGCTATGCGGCGAAGAGCACCGTAAAGCTCGGCGAGGCCGCGAAGGCATACGCTGACAAGCTTGCCTCGGTGGGTATTATTTCAGCCGAGGACGGCCTGCCCCTGATTGTCACTCTCCGCGACCTCTCTTCCGAATTTTCCTACGGCGCGGAGGAGGCCTATATCCTGACTGTCACCGAAGAGAGCATTTCGGTGGAGGCACAGACCGACAGAGGCGTGCACTACGCCTTTATGACCCTCCTTCAGATTGCCTCGGACGGCCGTCTTCCTTTGGTCACGGTGAAGGATGCCCCCCGCAACGAGCTACGGGGCGTCATCGAGGGCTTCTATGGCACGGCGTGGACACACGAGTACCGCAAGGAGCTGTTCGCCTTCATGGGGGAGAACAAGATGAACGCCTACATCTACGCCCCCAAGGACGATGCCAAGCACCGCGCCCAGTGGAGATCCCTCTACACGGGTGCAGAGCTTGAGCGCATGACCGATCTCATCACCACGGCAAGTGAGAACTACGTCAAATTCATCTATGCCATCTCCCCCGGCGGAGACATCAACCTGGGTAGCGGCTACGAGGCTGATTTCAAAAAGCTCATGGCCAAGTGCGAGCAGATCTACGAGCTGGGTTGCCGCGATTTCGCCATCTTCCTTGACGATATTCCCACGCTGGATGCCGAGGGCCACGCCAAGCTGCTGAATGATTTCCAAACCAAGTTCGTGGAGACCCACGAAGGAATGTCCAATCTCATCGCCATCACCACCGAGTACACAGACCCATTTCTGACCTCCTATACCGACAAGATCGCGCCCCTGATCCACAAGGATATCGAGCTGATGTGGACGGGCCCCGGTGTGGTCCCCGCCTCCATCACCAATGCGTCTCTGAAGAACATCATCCGTAAGTACGACCGCAACGTCCTGATCTGGTGGAACTACCCCGTCAACGACGTGCTGGTGAACAACCTCTACATGGGTGCCTGCGAGGGACTGGAGAAGGATCTGTACAACTCCATCACGGGTCTGACCGCCAATCCCATGAATCAGGGTTATGCCTCCATGGTGCCCCTCTTCACCACGGCGGACTACCTCTGGAATCCCGAGGCCTACAGCGGGGAAGCATCCCTCAAGGCCGCCTGCGAAGCCCTCATGCCCGATGCCAGCGAGGCGCTCCTGCACTTCATTTCCATGACCTGTGCCTCTCCCATGAATCAGAACACCGACAGCGCCGAGGTCAAGGCTCTGCTGGATGCCTTCAAGAAGGAGAATACCGCCGAGACCCGCGCCGCCCTCAAGGCTTACTTTGAGACCATGGTCAAAAACGCCGACGCCATCATGGCCTCGGAGAACAAGGGCTTGTCCGCCGAGATCACCGAATGGGTGGCGAAGTACCGCGCTTTTGGTGAGATGGGACTTGCCTACGTGAGCATGGAGGAGGCCTTCGCGGCAGGGAAGGGGCTTCAGGATATTCTCCCCCTGCTCGGAGAGTTCAAGGCCGCCGAGGCGGGCATTGCCACCAATCCCCGTCTGGTCTCCGCCAACGTGCTGACTCCCTTTTTCTCGTCCCTGACAAATCGCTTCGGCGTTCTTCTGGGCATGACCGACACGGTCACCTGTGCCCCCGCCACCCCCTACACCAACTGCGACCACTATCAGGACTTCAAGGCCGACTACATGACCGACGGCGATGACACCACCTACTTCTGGACGGCGGGCACCCTGACCCAAGCCTCGGGCGGTAAGAACGGCTACTTCGGCGTGGATCTGGGCTCCGTTATCGACGTGCATAACGTCTATATCGCCACGGGCGTCAGCGGAAGCGACGTCCTCCGCAAGGCCGCCATCGAGTATTCCGCCGACGGAAAGACGTGGACGCCTCTGTTCGAGGGAGCCTGCAAGGACGAGACCTACCTGAAGGATCTGAACGTAAAGGCGCGGTATATCCGCATGCGGGGCACCGACCCGTCCGCTACGGATTGGACGAAGGTGCGTTCCTTTGAGGTCAATACCAACAGAACCGTCCTGCAGACTCCTGCCGCCGCTCCTTCGGTGACCACCAACCTCCCCACCTACATGACCTATGGCCCTTCTCTTATGGCCGACAACGACGAGAACACCTACTTCTGGTCTGCCCGTGAAGGCCGCGCCGGTGACTACTTCCAGATCGATCTGGGCACTGTCACCACCGTCACCCACATTACCTTCAAGGCCGGCGTTCCCGCCCATGCCAACGATTACATCAACAACGGCGAGCTGTGCTACTCCACCGACGGCAAGAGCTGGACGGTCATCTGCCCCGTCAACAGCCGTGACACGGTCAAGGAAGTGCAGATCACCGCGCGCTACATCCGTGTGAATATCAAGGCGACCCAGACCAGCTGGATCACGGTTTCGGAATTCACCGCTTTGTCCGAGGACAGTGTCTCCCCCCTGCTGGCCCTTGATGAGAATTTCGTCTCCCGTGCCGAGCTTCTGACTCTCACCGACGGCCACTATATCTCCTACTTTGCTCCCGATGACAAAAAGGCCGAGGGACATACCCTCAAGGTCACCGTGGACGAGAGCGGTAAGGTCAAGCTGATCGCGCTGAAGCTCCCCGAGGATGGCCTGACGGCGACCGTCAAGGACGCGCAAGGGAAGGATATCCAAACGATCAAACTCACTTATATAACCGAGATCGAGGCTCCCGCAGGATCCGTCATCCACATCCCTCTGGGAGACGGACTGATGCTGGCCGAGATCGAATGGTAAACAGAAAGGAAACAAAAATCATGAATCAGAACATCTACTGCGGCCGCGGAAATCACATCCCCTACGCCGATTACATGGATCTTATCAACCTGAGCTTCAGCTTTTTTACTCCCGAGACTCAGTTTCTCGGCCTTCTCCCCAAGTGCTACCGCGAGCATTACCGCCCTCAGGATCAGAATTACGTGGTCACCGAGGACGGCGTGTTGACTACCGCCGTGGGTGCTTACGACCACGAGATCGTGGTCTGCGGCCGCCGCCTCCCCTGCCGAGGCATCGGCAACGTGGCGGTACACCCCGACCACCGCTCCAAGGGCTACATGAAGCTGGCCATGAACAAGTCTCTGGAGGACATGATTGCCGACGGCATCGTGCTCTCCACCCTGGGCGGCCGCCGTCAGCGCTACCAGTATTTCGGCTATGACAAGGCGGGCCCTCTGTACGCCTTCCATATCTCCCGCGATAACATCCGCCATACCTTCGGGGATTTCTCCTCTCCCTTCGAGGTCCGTGAGATCACCGATCCCGCAGACCCCCATATTTCCGAGATCATGACCCTCACCGAGGAGAGTCCCTTTGTCCCCGTCCGCGCCGTGGAGACCTATCTGGATATTGCCAACACGTGGAAGGCAAAGCTTTTGACCTTTACCGACGGTGGCGTCTTCGCGGGCTACTGCATTCTGGATCGCGGTAACTCCGTCTCGGAGCTCCGTCTTTGCGGCGGCAAGAACGTCTGGGACGCCGTCCGCTCCCTCTTCGCCTTCCTTGGCGAGGGCTTCGGACTGCATCTCCCCGCTTACCAGGCCGACTACGTTGCCGCTCTTGCGCCCATTGCCGAGGGGGCTTCCATCCAGTGCTCCATGATGTTCAATATCCTCAACTACGAGGTAGCCACGGAGGCCTTCATGGCGCTCAAACTCACCTACGCCCGGCTCCCCGACGGCGAGCTGACCCTCCGCATCCACGGCTTTGCAGGTGACGAGACCCTTCGTGTGACCGTCAAGGAAGGGAAGCATACCGTCGAGCGCATCCCTGCCGATTCTCCCGTTGACCTTGAGCTGTCCCATCTGCAGGCCACCGAGGTGCTCTTCGCCCCCGTTTCGGGTCTGCGTGAGACCATGAGCCCCCTTGTGAAGGCTTGGTTCCCCCTGCCCATCTGGATGTATCACGCCGACGAAGTCTGATCCTTTCATAATCCCGGAAAAAAGGAGCTTGCCTATGAAATCCACTCTTCTCCGAGTCCTCGCCCTCCTTTTGGCG
>JAZOOM010000247.1:0-5063 GCA_045655025.1 Eubacteriales bacterium
CAACTCACCGATAAACCCAAATTTATTTCCCCTAAAAAGCGGAACCGAGCCTCGGTTGCGCTTTTCTATTGAGTTAACTCACTCCCCACCCATAACCTCCGCCGCCAACCGCCCGAACACCCGTCCCAGCTCCAGCTCGCAGACCGAGTCGTAATGCCCCCAGTCGGGGTCTCCCTCGGGCTCCTTGTGAATAGTGAAGCCCAGATCAATGGTAGAAAAATACAGATTCAACGGCGAAAGCTCCGAAAACCGTGCCTTGGCTTCGTTGATGGCGGGGTAGGCGGGCTCGCAGTAGGGGCTGTTGGAGATACCCGCGTCGATGAAGTAGATGCCATCCTCGGCGGCGTAGGCCGACAGATCCTCCCGGAGGTAGGACGCGAAGGCCACCTGATTGTCATAGTAGTGGGAGGCCTTGAAATCCGTGGTATCCGACTCGCCCTGCATCCAGCAGATGGCCTCCACACGGGGATCATACCCCTGCTCCCGGAGGTAGTCCAGCCTCGTGGTCAGAAAGACCATGCAAGCCTCGTAGATCGACCCCCGCTGACCCGCGCAGAGCCAATGGTGGTGGAGGGAGTAGCCCGACATGGTGTATTTAAGAATGTAGACCGTCTCCTCGGGGTAGGCCTCGGACAAGACCTCCGCCATGCCCACCTCGGGTCCGAAGAAGCCCGTGGTCGCGCCGCAGGTCAAATCCACGGGGACGAACTGCCCACCCGAGGTGGCGTTGTGATCGTCCAGACAGTAGTTAATGAGAACGGAATCAAAGCCCTCCTCGTAGCGGGCAAACTGCTCGGCGGGAATGTTCTGTTGCAGGTAAGACGTGATACTGCACCCCGTGGCGTTGCTCTGCCCCAAGAGAAGGATCACCTTGACCCGCTGCCCGCCCCCTTGGGAGAACCCCTCGGGGAGCCCGCCGGGAGTGGGGTAGTCGGTATTCATGTTGAGCCAATAGGTCTCGTTGGGATCCACGGTGTCGACCTCGGAGGAAGCCCCGGGGGTGCAAGCGGCCATCCCGAACAACAGAAGCAACGCAAGGCATACCGAAAGCAGCGGCATACGGCGGCGGAACACGGACATGGAAAGCTCCTTTTCGCAGCGCACAGATCAGCGCGGAGATAGGGCGGAGTCGGGAAAGATCCCGTTACTCCGCGGCCTTAAAGTTGTAGATGGGCTTGATCCGACAGAGAATGTCGGCGGTAGGAGTGATGTTCTCGGAGATCTCCTCCAGAGACTTGTAGGCCATGGGAGATTCGTCCAGAGTGTTCCGAACGATGCAGGTAGAGTAGATACCCTCCATCTGTGCCTCATACTCCTCCATGGTCAACCGCTCAAAGGCGGCAGACCGGGACATGAGCCGTCCCGCGCCGTGGGGAGCGGAGCAGTTCCAATCCTCGTTGCCCTTGCCCCGACAGATCAGAGAGCCGTCCCGCATGTTGATGGGAACCAGCAGAGTCTCCCCCGCCTTGGCCGATACGGCACCCTTCCGCAGGATCATGCCGTCCAGATCCACGTAGTTGTGTATGGTATGGAAGGCGTCCAGACCGCAGAGACCGGTGGCCTCCAGCAGAAGCTCGGCCATCTTCTCCCGATTCCGAGTGGCGAACTTCTGGCAGATATCCACGTCGTGGAGGTAGTCGGCCATATAGTCGCCCCACAGATAGCAAAGATCGTGGGGCAGGGTGGGCTGAGAAGCCTCCCACTCCTTGGCCATGGCCTTCAGAGTCGCCTGGATCTCTCCCCGCCGTCCCTCTGCCTTGTAGGTCCGAATGATCTCATCCCGCTTTTGGAAGTATTCATCCTTACCCATGTTCAGATCAATGGCGATCTGCTGGTGGAATTCGGCTACCTGAGTACCCAGATTCCGAGAGCCCGAGTGGATGACCATGTACACCTCGCCGTCGTCAGCCCGATCCAGCTCAATGAAGTGGTTGCCGCCGCCCAGAGTACCCAGCGACCGCTCCAGCCGCTTGGAATCCTTCAGCGACCGATAGCACCGCAGGTCGGTCAGATCGAACCGCTCGATCCGCCCCTCCCAGACGTCCCGTCCGCAGGGGATGCCGTGAGCCGCCCGATCAAAGGCGGGCAGGTCTACGTCGATCTTACCCAGCCGCACGGTGTACATGCCGCACCCGATGTCCACACCCACCATGGCGGGAACGATCTTGTCGGTGACGGTCACGGTGGTGCCGATGGTACAGCCCTTGCCCGCATGAACGTCGGGCATGACCCGGATCTTGCCTCCCGCGAAGACCTCCAGATCACATATGGTTTGCAGTTGCGCCCGCGCTCCGTCATCCATGGTGGTGGCAAAGCACTTGGCGGTGTTGTATGCACCTACGATCTCGATCATGATCGTGATCTCCTTTCGTTTTTCTTATATGCAGTAAGGGGGATCGGGCATGCGCCCGTCCCCCTGCGGTATGTGTGTTTTACGCCGTGATATCCCGATACCGCTCGCTCTCCAGTATATCCATCATGAATACGTAGGGAGAGACGATGCCCCCCGCAACCATGGAGAAGAGGCGAGGCGTACAGCCCGATACGAGGGCGACGCCCTGCTCGTTCATGGTCACAGGCTGCTGGGTGTTCCGAGCGTTCACGTTCCAGAATACGATCTCAGGAAGCTGGTAGCCTGCCGCCTCGAACTTCTGCTTGGCCATCTCAAAGTTGGTGGCCTCACCGTTCTCCACGCACTCATCGAACTCCATATCGGAGATGAAGATGAGCTTGGAGGGCAGCTCGGAGGCAGGCACGTGATGCTTGACGGCCGTAGTCAGGATCAGGTCGAACACCCCCTGAAGGTTGGTGTTGGCCACGCGGCTGAAGGTGGACAGATACGTAAGGCGATCCACAAAGGTCTCACCCTTGACCTCGATGAGCTGAGGCTCATCCGAGAACTCGATGAAGTGACCGGCGAATGCGCCCTTGCTGTGCTCGGCAAAGTACAAACCCAAGGACAGAGCCACCGAGGCAGGGGTGGGCTTGGATGCCCAGTACATGGAGCCCGAGGTGTCGATGACAGCCAGGGCGTTCTCCTCCGTCCCGAAATCGGGAAGGCTTGCCCAGGTCGCGTTCAGCGAGGCAGCCTCCTCGGGGGAGATTTCAACCGCGCCGCGGAACAGGTAGGGATCCACCAGCTCGTAGGGGGCGAGGGTGGAAGCGTTGAGGGTAGCCTCACCGCGCTCTACGGCGGAGAGGAATGCGATGTACCGCGCGCCGTCGTTTCTCATGAATGCCTTGCGGTACTTGAAAAGAGCCTTGGAGCACTGCTTCTCGTAATCGAAGGTATAATCCTTCTCACGGAGGTTGTTCTCCAGAATGCGGATGGCGGCACGAAGCTTGACCAAAGTCCTGCGGTACTCGGCATCGCTCATGCCCAAGGCGCGGGCGATGCGCTTGCCGGTCAGAACGGCCTGCCGATTGGAGGTGTTCACCGAAGGCAGCCACTTGCCCAGCAGGGACACGGTGCGGCCCTCGGCCAAAGCGGCCAGGTCAGCCTCCAGCTGTGCCTTGATCAGAGCGATGGCATCCGCCTCGCAGGGGGTGCCCATCAGAACGAGCAGATCGTCGAAACGGCCGTACTCGGGGATGCGCGCCAGATTCTTGCGAACCGACTCAGGGGCGTTGACGGCCAACCAAGCCAGGCAGGTACGGAATACTCTGCGCTCACCCAAGCCGCCGCGTACGTCGCGGGCATAGAACAGGAGCTTCATAGCATGATCTCTGTTCTCGGCAAAAGCGCGGAGAAACCGGGTGACGATCTTATCATCGCTGCTATGGCGCATAGCACCGCAGGAAGCGAAGAAATCCAAGCAGTCAGAGCCGCTGGACGCGTAGGTGGCCGCACCGTTTTCGGTATAGGTACGGTTGGCTTCTTCTTTCAGAAGATTCAGCATGAAAATCACTCCTTTTCTGTAGAATGTGTAAGATAGGTACAAGATGAACGGAGCACCGCCGATGATGGACGGTGCCCATTCGGAAACAAGATACGGTAAAGCCGGATCTTCGACCGCGAGGGCCTACTCTCCGTTGCGCAATTCTCCATTTTCATGTTTCATGTCTACTGCTGTCCGTATCTTTATCGGCCTCCTTCGTCACAGCGCGTCACCGGACATGTCAACGGGACGGAGGCTGCGAAATCCCATAACCGGGAGACCGACTGATCCGTGCCCGAAGGCACGTAAGCCAAGACACCTCATCAAAGTCCCTAAACTTTCTCTAAGATCGCTGTAGGTGTCTTTATGACCCTCTCTCACTTGGAGAGAGCCAAGAACAAGGCACGCATAATCCGACAAGGTCGGCAGCTTGGAAATTTAGAAGATTTCTGCTTGAACGTTGCTGTTCGTGCCTTTGTGCCATCATTGTACCACACTTTTCCCCGTTTATCACGGAAAAAAAGCTGCGAACTCTCAAAAAAACGGAAATTTTTGAGAATTTTTTAAAAAAATCCGGAGTGATTCATCAGGCAAGCTCAAAATTCGGTTGTAATTATTCTGCCAGTGTTTCAAATTGCGGTTTATCGGGGTAAGGCCACCCACGTTCCCTTTGCGGCAACGATGGGGGTCAAGGGGGCGAAGCCCCCTTGACCTAAAGGCGATGGCCGGCGGTGTCGGGGGCGGCCTTGAGCGCCCTGACGCGCACCGGTAGGTGCAAGAAAATTGCTGTGAGCCAAAGGTTTTTTAACAATTTCCTTGTTCCGTATGTTCCTCGTTATAGCCAATTTTCTTGCGGCTTCCGCCGCGCGCCGAGGCGTTTTTCCACAAGCCGCACCACGGACAAATGCTGCTTTAGCGGCATTTGTAGGCCGCAACCAGTAACTTCGAATAGTTGCCTGCTTTCGTGTTGCGGCGGCCCTCTGGCGCGCGGCGGGAGCCGCAAGAAAATTGGCTATAACGAGGGACATAAAGAACAAGGAAAATGTTAAAAACCCTTTGGCTCACAGCAATTTTCTTGCACCTACCGGTGCGCGTCAGGGCGCTCAAGGCCGCCCCCGCCACCGCCGGCCATCGCCTTTAGGTCAAAGTCGGGGGCCAAGCGGGCTTAGGAAGACAACAGGTCAA
>JAZOOM010000248.1:0-9248 GCA_045655025.1 Eubacteriales bacterium
GGACCCAGCCTCCCATCAGCACCGCTATGACCCCCAGCGTGATCTTTCCGCCTGCGGAGGACAGGGGGGCGGACTGTTTTCTTCCCGTCGGCTCGGTGCGGAGTGCCCAGCCGCAGGCTGCCGTCATGCCGACGGCCAGAGCACACATGGCGAAGGCGAGGAAGTAGCTGCCTCCCGAGACCGTGTTGCGGATGGCGAAGGCCAGAGCCGCCACCCAAGTGAACTTGTAAACCACGGCCTTGGAAATGGAGCCGTAGGCCAGGAGCACCCCCGCCGTCACCAGCCAGGCGATGGCGTAGGTCAGGGGATTCAGGTAGATGATGAAATTGGGGGCGATGACGGGCATCTTATTCCCGACGATGAGGCCGCCCACAAAGAGGACGGCGAAGTAGGCGCCAATGGCGGCGAAGGTCAGGAGCTTTCCCGTTACGGCACGGGAGGTGGGGGTGGTTCGGGTTTTCATGAGGGAATGGATCCTTTCGGGTATATATTTGGGCATCTCTAAAAACCCCTCGTACGGCGAAATGCTGAGTAAACTCAGCCGGCGGAATCTTTTCCGCCCGAGCTTCGCGCCCGAGCCTTGCTCGGGGATCGTCACAAAAATCCTTCGTATTGCGTGAGCATATCCACTATACGCGCGGATTTTTTTAGACTGACGAAAAATCTTCTCGCCTCCGAGCTCGCTCGGCTCTCCCCGCACGATGAGTTTTTAGAGGTGCCCATTTGTTCGGAAACGGTCAGAGCTTCACTCCGTTGATCCGTACCGTGGTGTACCGCCCGCCCTTCATGTCGAAGGACATGCAGAGCAGGGTCTCTCCGTCCGTCCACAGGGGACAGGAGCTAACGGTATGACCGGGCAGGGGGAGGGCTTCGGTTTGGCCGTCAAGACAGGCGGACAACAGCCCTTTCTTGCCGTCCGTGTAGGTGTAGAAGCGGTCACCGACGGTCAGATAGCGGTCGGTGCCTTTGGTGTTGATATCGAATACGGGACTGCCGTCGGTCAGGCGCAGAGCCAGGAAATGTCCGCCCGCCCCCGCCGTGCCGAAGACCACGGCATCGCCGTAGCGCTTCATGTCGGTGTAGAGGTAGCCTTGGGTGCGGAAGCTCCATACGGGTTCGCCGCCGCGCTTACAGACGTAGCCAAAGCTCCCCTTGTGAGAGATGGTATAGGGAGGAAAAGAGAAATCGCTCTCTTCGTAGAAACAGGGAACGTCCAGATGCCGTAAAGATATGTATGCCGCGCGTTCATCGGGTGTCAGCGCCACCACCTCGCGGCGGACGGGATCAAAGCCCCACGCGCTCCCCAACGCGACTGCTTTGCGGGGGCTGTCGGGGAGGTGTAACCAACGGTATCCCGATTCCAGACGGTGGGAGCCTACCTCGACCCTGTCGGGAATGAGATAGGAGGCGGTCTCGGTCAACACGCCCTCGCGGGTGAAGCAGCATTCCCGCAGGGCATACTCGCGCTCCGGTGTCAGCACCCTGTGGCAGTAGTAAAAGCCATCCTCCCGCGCGCCGAACACACCGCCATAGTCCATATACTGCCCCGCGTAGGGCTGCTCGCTTTCCTCAAGCGGCAATGAAAACAGTAATTCCATGCCCTACCTCAATTCCTCCGCAGTCCCTTGGGGTAGTGATTCTTCATCACCCCGTCCGAGGCCTTGCCCCAGCCGAGGGGGAGACCGCGGTAGGTCACGGTGTGCCACCCACGCAGAGCGCAGGGGAGCGTCTCGCCCCGCAGGTAGGCCACGGCACCGTCATAGTCCACGTCGAGGGCGCGGATGGAAAGCCCCGCGCAGAGTGCCAGCGCGTGATCCGGCTCGAAGCGACCCCGACCGCGGTCAAGTCCCACCACCGTCCCCACGCAGAGCCCCGCGCGGAGAACGCGAAGACCCTTCATGGCCTCCGTGGGATTCTCCTCACCGCACAGCGCCTTGGGGATCAGGTAGAGCTTGTCCCCGAAGAGGCAGGGAACCGTGTCCCCTATCCAGTCGGGCATGCCGCCCAGTACCTCCTTGGCGAAGTCCTCAAAGAGCTTCATGGCCACCGATTCCGAGGCGGGTTTTCCCTTGCCTCCGGCCTTTTCGGGCTTGCGGCTCTTCTTTTTGCTTTCCTTGGAGGAGAGGGTGACTTCACCGCCCTCCTCCTTTTTGCGGAGTAACACCGCAAAATGTCCCTCGCCGTCGCAGTGGTGGGGGAAGACGCGGTAGGCGTGCTTTACCTGCGCGAGAAGCTCTGTCGGGTAATGCTCATAGCTGTCCACCCACTCGTAATTTCCTCCGTCCAGAAGCCCCTTTTCGCGGGACTCGGCCACGGCGGCCTCCTCCGACGGAACCACCTCAAATTCGGGATGGCTATACAGGAAATCCAGCACGACCCATTCATTTTCAAGGGGCGCAAAGGTGCAGGTGGAGTAGGTTAGATAGCCCCCCGCGCGGAGCATTTTGGCCGCCTCGTGTAGAATCTCGCTCTGACGGGCGGCGCAGAGAGCCACGTTCTCAGGACTCCACATGGCCACGGCGTCGATCTCCTTGCGGAACATACCCTCGCCCGAGCAGGGAGCGTCCACCACGATCTTATCGAAGAAGGCAGGGAACTTCTTGGCCAGTTCCGCAGGGGTGGCGTTGGTGACCACGGCGTTCCGTACCCCCATGCGCTCCATGTTCTGGGACAGGATCCCCGCGCGGGTGGGGTGGATCTCGTTGGCCACCAGTAAGCCTTCACCGCAAAGAGCGGCGGCCAGTTGGGTAGCCTTACCACCGGGGGCGGCACAGAGGTCAAGCACCCGATCCCCGGGGGTCGGGGGACACAGGGAGGCGGGAAGCATGGCGCTGGCCTCCTGAATGTAGTAAGCCCCCGCCTCGTGGAGGGGATGCTTGCCGGGGCGGGTCTCCCCGTCGGCGGCGTAGTAAAAGCCGTTTCTCTGCCAAGGAATTTCACTCCCTACAAAGGGCGCGATCTCTCGCAGTCCCTCGGGAGTCAGCTTCAGGGTATTCACTCGCAGGGAGGGGTGGATGTCCTTGGCGTAGGACGCGCAGAAGGCCTCAAAGTCAGCCCCCAGCATGAGTCCCATGCGTTCGGCAAATCTACTGGGGAGGATCAGCCCCTCACCGTGGCATTGGATGAGTTCGTAATTCATGGATTGTTCTCGTTTCTATGGAATATCGTGGGAAAACGGTGTCAAACGTAAACAACCGTTTCGGTCATCTTTTTCTTTCGCAGATACAGCTTGAGTGGGAAACGGATCTTGGCGGTCAGCGCCTTCTTCGGGCACTCGGTCACACACCGCAGGCAACGGATACATTTCCTGTTCGTGACCCCCGCCTTGATGGCTCTTTGGGGACAGCGAGCCGTACACCGCCCGCACCCGTCACAGGCATCGGTTCTGCGCAGGCTCACGCCGAGGCGGCTCCGCAGAGCGGGCAGAAGGTCGGCAAAGGGATTCTTGTAAGTCGCCGGCAAATCGATGGGCGCGGGGTTTTTCACCTTATCTATGAGGGGATCGAGCAGGTGATGCTCGTCAAAGGGGGGATCATCGGGCAGATAGGTATGCTTGGTGGGCACATACGCTCCCGCCGCCACGGTGTTGCGGGTGTATGTCCGTTGGATCTCCCAAAGGACGTTCCCGTAGCACATTTTTCCGTAGGTGGCAACGGGAATCAGATAGTCCGCCGTGATCCTTTCCAGAAAGCGGCGAACCGACGGCGGAAGGTTCTGACAGTACACGGGAAAGACCAGCACGAGGATTTCAAAGCGGGCTATCCGACAAGCCTCCATATCCACCGCGAGGTAGTCCAGCCGTTCGGCCAGATACTTCGCCACGGCGCGGCTTTGACCCGTGTTCGAGTAGTATACAACGGCGTTCATAGGCGCAGATACTCCTTCATGATGGCGCATTCGGGGATCTCTTCAAGGGAGAAGCCCAGAGAGGTGTTCAGCTCCGCCAGCGCTTGTTCGCGGGTCAGATTGCTTTGGCGGCTGGCGATGGCGATCTCCAGAGCGCTGAAGGGGATCATGGTGCTTTCCATATTGTAGAATCGCGCAAACTGTACGTGTTCCTTGCACTTCTCAATTCGGCAGCTGGTATGCAGACCCTTGGCGGTCTCTACGGGGGCGACCCATCCGCACTCACGGATGATGGTCTCCTTGATGCTTGTCCACTCATACACGCCGCCGCAGATCTCATTCAGATCGACCTGAACAAAGGCGGGAATATTGCCCGTGCGGGAGGAGGTGCGGATGGCGCGCTTCAAGGCATCGGCAATGTGGGGCACCTCGCGGATGGCGGTGCAGACGTTGGACACCAGCTCGTTGGAATACCCCGCCAGGTTCTTGAGTTTACTATCCCCATAGGCCAACTGCTTCATGGTAGCGAGGGTATGGAACTGCCCCTTTTTCAGCGGGGGACGGAGGGTGAGGATGCGCCCGAGATTCACAAGGGCATTCAGCCCTCTGCTTTCGGGAAATCTGTAGGCGATGGCGGGAGCCATGTGGTTGAAGTACAGCCCCAGCATTTGGGCGGGCTCGTTGCCCGCTACGAAATAGGGGACTTTGTTCGCCACCAGCTCGGGATAGAACAGTAAGTAGGCGAGGGAAGGACAGGCGCAGGTGTTGCCGCTCAGGGCATACAGCTTGGTATATATTTTGCGCAGATCGTGGTTGGAGACTCTGCGGGTGATGAACTCCACCGAATCCAGCTTGTCCTTGGCGTTCTCCATGCTACGCTTGGCGCAGTCGGACATGAAGGGGATTTCCCACGTCAGCGCCAGCACCCGAAGCCCCAGAACCTTGGAGAGGTAGTACAGCACGTAGGTGGAATCCTTGCCGCCCGTATAGAAGACCGCCACGTCGAAGCGGGAGCGCTTTGAGCGGGGGAATGTGTTCATGACGGGAACGATACTGCGAAGCTCCTTCGTCTTCTCCGCCGATTGGCAGATGGGGCAGTACCCCTCCCCGTCGAATTCCAGACCGGGGATCATGAAATCGTTGGCAATACAGGTGCGGCAGAACCGCGCCTCCCCGAAGGATGCGGGGATCCTGCGCTTGTCCTTGGAGGGAACGACCTGAACGCCGACTAGACCGCCCAGGGAGGTTTTCTCCCCGTCGGTCAGCTCGCAGGGCAGCTTTTGCATGATGCTTTGCTGCCTTCGGGACAGCCGCACGGTATTCCGAAACAGATGGGGCTGACTGCGTAACCCGTAGTAGCGTAGTAAGCGGCCTTCAAGCCGCCAACGGCTTTGGAGATCGTACATGGGAGCCTCCTTGGAGATGATTGAGAGGTTATTTCAAATTTTTGGGAGAGCGGGACTATTTCAGAATCCGAATCGCAATCCCCACCACCCCGAAGCGGGCAATGGCATCGGGCGAATAGTAATCCAACATGTCGGCGGGATCCGGCGTATCCCCCTCGGCATACCCCAAGCCCACCGCCCCCACTACGGGGAGCAGAGCGGTGTACAGCTCGGCAAAGGAAGGGAAGTAGTGAAGCCCCACCACCTCGGCGGTGACGGATTCATCACTGCCCACAAGGGTGAAGCGGATCTCATCCCCCGCCTGTATCAACTGCCGTTTGGGGTCAAATAACCGCATCTCGATCACCTTGCGCCCCGATGCCACCGCGCGGAAGGGAGACGGCCGCAGGCTCATCTCATGGGTCATAGGCTCTTGCGTGACCTCCCAATCCTCGCGGGAGAGGTAGGTGAAAAACTCCTTAGTCGCGCCGTTGAGGGGATGGAGCGGGATCTCCATGTCGCATCGCGGCGTAAAACCGCATTTTTCCTGCACTCTGCGGGACTTTTCGTTCCCTTCGTAGTATCCGCACCACAGCCCGTCCAGCTTCAAGTCGATAAAGCACCGCGCCTGTATGGCCTTCACTGCCTCGGGAACCAGCCCCCGCCCCCAGAGGGGCAGAGCCACCCAGTAGCCGATCTCGGCCTCGGTGTTTGCCATGTGCGGGTAAGAGCCACAGCCCTTGAACATGATGCCTACGCTCCCCACGGGCGTTCCTGCGGGAATAATATCCCCGCTCACCGAATCGGTGGTGTCGTGGCGCAAGACCATGGCGTAGGTCTCCCGCGCCGCAAGAACGGTGCGGATGATCTCGCGGCTGTTCTCTACGCTTGTGTGAGGCGGCCACCCCGCGGGAGGGCCTACCAATGGGTCGGAGGCGAAGCGGTATAATGCCTCGGCGTCGGTTTCCACCCACGGGCGCAGGATGAGGCGGGCGGTGGTGAGGGTTATGGTTTTCCAGTTGGTCATAGTCTTATATCCCCATAATATAGAATCCGTAAAGCTCTCTCGCCGCCCGCTCCAGCCACGGGATCAGCACCTCACACCCGTCGGGGCGGTCTGCCTTGATTCGATCCAGCATCTCGGCGGTCTCCTCGCGGGTATAGTAGTTGACCCCCGCGTAGAAGTACACCCGACTCCCATTTGGCGCGTGGGGCGCGGACATATACGGCTTGATGTAATTGTGAAATAGCTTGTGCTCCCCGTCCATGTGAACCAGCAGGGAATCCTCTGCCCAGTACGTCCACGCATCCGACTTGACCGCTTGCTCCACGGTCAGATCAGCCTTGCAGTATTGGAATTCGTAGTAGGCGGTGGAGCCTTTGCGCTTTTTGGCGCAGGGGATGAAAATGGATGACGGTTTCATAAGGGTGTACCTTTGATCAAGTGATTTCCTTGTTTTTGATCTTCTTATCGCAAAAGGACGCGATGAATTTTCGGTTGGCAGGGGTATCTATCAAACAAATGTAACTCTTTTTAAAGGCGTTCTCTCCGCATCTTCCCGGATTTCTGTCAATTATGTAGATGATTGGAAAACCCTTCCCGTAGCCCGAAACTCTTCTCAAACGCAGAATGTCCCCGACAGCGCAGGAACGCTTGAGCCCGAACAGAAGTCCTCGTCGGTGGAGAATGCCATCCTCCACCCAAATGAGACAGCCGCCCCAATTCAGCGCCAGCAGAAATAAGAACCACATGGCACCGCACAAAATGGTTAACGTGAGTGCCGTGGCGGGAGTTACGTCCTCGGCGGGCGCGTTATCTGACGTAAGAATGTCTACGCAATCGGTAATCGCCCAGATCAGCAAAAAGGACGTAATGGCAAGCACGAGCAGAGATAGGGTCAGTAACAGAATCGAAAAGATTCTCTTTTTGGTATTCATTTCGTCACTCCTTTACCCGAAAACCTCCGCCGCCGCCACGATCCGAATCATATCCTCATTCACCTTATCCCGCCCGTAGGCATCGAAGAACCGCCCGCGGTAAGCATCGGTGTGCAGATTGAACCACAGTGTCCACGCTCCCCAGAACAGGTCGATGTGGCGGTCGGCCACGCCGCTGTTGCCGAGGTCAATGAAGCCGCTGAAGCGCCAACCGTCCAGCAGGACGTTGGGGAGACAGTAGTCCCCGTGGATGAGGGTGTCAGCTTTGAGCAGGTGCCGCCCCTCGGAGAGGGTTTTCCACGCCTCCTCGGCAGAGGCATACCCGAAGCTGTCGGGGAATTGGCTCTTGTCGTAGTTGCCCGTACGGTAGTTCTCCTCCGCCAAGGCCAGATATTTGTCCAGATAATCGGGCGCGGGACAGCCGTCGATGGGCAGATCGTGGAGTCGGCGCAGTATCTCCGCCCACAGCTCCACCAACCGCTCGGGTTGTGCCAGATACTCCGCGTGGGTGCAGTCCTCTCCCACCACACGGCGGGTCAAGAGCCAATCGGCCTCCCCCACGGTGGTATAGGAAAGCACCTCCGCGCCCAGACCCTTCTCGTGAAAGAAGCGGGTCTTCTCGGTCTCAAGCCGCAGAGACCCCTTGGCCACGGGCTGGGTCTTCAGATAGTACCCCCCGTCGCGGTCAATAAAGTACACCTTCGCCGCCGGGGAGCAGGAGCTGTCGTAGACGGGAGCGCCTGTCAACAGGGGGCAGTATTCGGAAGGGAATTTGTTGGTGTCAATGGTCAAAAGCGTGCGCTTCATGTCGGTCATTCTCCTTTGGGGGTGGGTCTCACCCCGCCATTTGTCTCCACCACCCACGGCTCAAACCCACAGACCGCGGGCATCTCGTCCTCATCGTCAATGAGCCAGATGCCCAACCGCCCGTGTTGCTTCACCATAGCGGCGGACTCGGCGGTCACGGGGGGATTCTTGTTCCACGCCGTCTTGACGTTGTGGAAACGGAGCCAGACGTACAGCTCCCGCCCCGCGGCGGCGGTGTCCAGAGCGGTCAGTACCTCCTCGGTCACAAGTCCGTCGTAGTGGATGGCCGCCTCGGGAAGCTCACGGGCCACCCGCGCCACGTTCTCAAGCCGCGCGCAGGTCATGCCGATCTTCGCCCCTGTTTTGGGGTGGATCGCACCGATTCTACGGATGAGGGAAAACAGACTCTCCTGCTGTTCGGGGGTGAACCGCTCCCAGACGTTGTCCACCTTCACCGACACACCGCGGGAGAGGATGTAGGGAATGGCCTCCTCGAAGGTGGGGATGGTCTCCCCCGCGAAGTCTCCGTGGAACCACATGCCGAAGCTCATGGTCTTCAGCTCCGCCAGAGTCATTTCGTCCACCCTCATTTCGGTAGCGCATTTGGGGTTGTGTCCCATGCGTCCCGTGCGGTTTACCGTCCAATCGTGATGAAGAACGCACACCCCGTCGGAGGTGAACTTGGGATCCAGCTCGATGAATTCATACCCCGCGTCACAGGCGGCGCGGAAGGCGGCCATGGTGTTCTCGGGGGTATATAAGGAATAGCCCTTGTGAGCTTGGAGGCGGATGGAGGTATTCGCGTACATGAGTGTTATCCTTTCAAAAGAGATTTACGTCTCGGACGGAGAGCCTTCTATGGTCTTGATGATCTCAATCTTGCCAATAATGTGACGGTTGAATTCCTCAAGTTCCTCGGCAGGCACCCACAGCTCTTGATGATAGCTCGCGCCCACGGTCTGTACGGGAAAACGGGCGATATAGGCATCATCCACCTCGAATCGAGTCACGTAGCCCCGATAGCCCGACGCGGGATCCTTGGTGTTCCATCTGCCCGCGATTTCTTCGGCGTAGCGTTGATTCAGAACGGGATAAAAGATGGGCTGCCAATCCAGCCGGGGAGGGAAGGCGCGAAAGTCTGTCTCGGCGATCAGCCGCAGCTCGGCTTCGCCGACAGGACGGAAAAGGATCATGATTGTGGTTCCTTTCAAGTATGTATCGAGGGAGTATGGTCATGTTCAAATTTGGGTTTATCGATGAGGGGGCACGGCC
>JAZOOM010000249.1:0-1570 GCA_045655025.1 Eubacteriales bacterium
TTTTGAAAGTTTTTGGAGTTCTTAGAACCTTTTTTCAAAAAGGTTCTAAGCCGCCGGAGGCCGTGCCCCCAACGCACCGTTAAACCCAAATTTGAAGAAGGCGGTGAGCTTCACCGCCTTCTTGCTATTCATTATTCCAAGTCGTAGCTGTACACGTGTCTGCCGCGAATCAGGTTGCCGAAGATATACTTGTTGCAGGCCGACTCCAGCAGAACGTAGAGTCTGCCGTCCTTGACGAAGATCTCCTCGGTCATGGGGGGGGCAGAGAGGTCATGGGTCAGGGAGTCCTCATCGAGGAAGTATACGGGCACGTCGGTGCCGTTTACCTTGATGGAGGAATCAGCCTCCCCCTTTGTGACGTCCTTGTGGAAATAGATGTGGGACGTGCTCAAACCGTAGGAGGTGGACAGGGCAAAGCCCTCGGGGGTGCGGGTGAAGCCCTGCACCTTGTTGGTGACCGACAGAGCCAGCGCGGGGGTAAAGACGGCCTTGCCGTCCGCCTCGGTAAATGCTACGCCGTAGACCGAGGACGCGTCGAGGGGATAGGCGCAGACGAGGGCGAAGTTCTCCCCGCCGCTGACGGTGAATTTGTGGCTCGCGTCGGTGACGTACTGCTCACCGTCGTTGAATTCACCCACCCAGAGGTATTGATCATCCGCGAAGCAGCAGGCCGCGCGGGTCTCGCTTTGGAACTTGGTGGTCAGGGTGATGCGGCTGCCGTTCTCGGCGGCAAGGAGCTCCGTGAGGGACAGCACCCACACGCAGTTGTCCTCCCCCTCGCCGTCATTGGCCAGCCAGACGAAATCGCCTGCCGCCGTGATGCCGCCCGTGTGACCCAAGTAGGGAGCACCGTCCGCGGTGACCAGCTCGATATAGCGGGTATCCTTGGTGTCCTTGGCGTTGGTTACGTATACGCGGCTGGCACTCTCGCCGTCGGTCATGTAGCCGCACTGGAGGTAGACCTCCTGCTCGGGGACGTAGGCGTAGCCCTGAGGCACCAGACCGTCACCCAGCCCGGGGATGAGGTATTCCTTGTCGGTGTTTCCGAAGAAGTCGCGGAACACCAAAGGTGTGAACAAGTGGAGGCAAAGCACGATGACGGCCACGAGAGCGACGAGACCGCCCAAGACGATCCCAATCCATTTTGCGATCTTCTGACCCACAGTCAGATTCTTTCGATTTTCCATAGATCCTCAACCTTTCTTTTTCCGTGTATTTGATGCGTACAGTTACTTAATGGGGGAAGGAACGACCTGCACCTTCAGGACGTCGGTGGTGCCGCTCTCTCCCGTGCCGCCGGCGGTGACTACCACGCGGTCGCCTGCCTTGACGTAGCCAAAGCGCTTGGCGCAGTCCACGGCGTGGGTGACCAGCACGTTGGTATCGGGCTGGTAGATGGCGGGGATGGGGTACACGCCCCAGCAGAGAGCCAGCTGATTGTAGGTCTTCGCGTCGGGAGTAGCCGCCACGATGGGCTCAGCGGGACGGAACTTGGAGAGGTGCTGGGCGGTGTAGCCGGATCGGGTCACGGTCAGGATGGCGGCGGCGCCGAGGTCGCGGGCGGTGGTGC
>JAZOOM010000250.1:0-10228 GCA_045655025.1 Eubacteriales bacterium
GCCTGCGGCATCCTTACCCGTGAAGCTCTCACCGAAGGTCTTCTCGTAGCCGAGAGTCTCGGTGGAAGCCAGGCAGACGGCGCCCGTTACGGTTCCGTCGGCAGAGACACCGCACATGACGACGAAGCCGGAACCGTAGCCTGCGGTGGTGAGGGTGATGACGTAGCCGCCGTTTGCTTCCTTGTAGACCTCAGTGACGGTGGCGGGCAGCTCGTAGGTCGAGATATCCATCTTCTCAAAGCCCTCGCCCTCGGGCATGACCACCAGCAACGCCTCGTTGGCGGCGGCTTCCTGATTCTGCTTGATGATGGGGGAGGTGATGGAGTTGGTCAGAGCCAGCAGAATGGCCATAACGGCGCAGATGGCGACCAGCACAAGGGTACTTTGTACAGACTTTTTCATGCGTTCTTACCTCCCACTCCGAAGACCTTACGCTTCGTCCAAGAGCTGATATAGGGGGTGATGATGTTCATAAACAGAATGGCGAAGGAAACACCCTCGGGATACACGCCGAAGTAGCGGATGAGGAAGGTGATCATACCCGCGCCCAGACCGAAAATGATCTTTCCCCAAGGGGTGGCGGGGGAGGTTACGTAGTCGGTGGCCATGAAGATGGCGCCGATGAGGAGACCGCCCGACAAAACGGCGGCCAGGCCTGCCATGGGATCCATGCCCTCCATGAGGAAAGAGGTAAGGAAGACGGTACCGATGAAAGCCACGGGAATGTGCCACGTGATAACGCGGCGGCAGATGAGGTAGAGACCGCCCAGAAGCAGGGCTACAGCGCAGGTCTCACCGATGGCACCGCCGTGGAGACCCAGCAGAAGGTCGGTCAACTCGGTAGCTTCCTCAGATGCGAGGGGGGTAGCGGAGGAGACAGTGCCCACAATGGTGGGGAATGCAGGCTGTGCCAGCGTTGCGAAGGCCACCAGCATGAACACGCGGGCGGTGATGGCGGGGTTGACGGGGTTGGCACCCAGGCCGCCGAATAGTCCCTTTACCACCACCATGGCGAAGAGCGCGCCGATGACGCACTGCCACCAAGGAGTGTTGGCGGGGAGATTCAGGGCGAGGAGCAGACCCGTGACGGCGGCGGAGAGGTCGCCCACGGGGATGGGCTTCTTGGCGATGAGGTTGAACAGAGCCTCAAAGCCCACGCAAGCGATCACCGTGGTGGCGATCACGACGAGGGACTGAAGGCCGAAGATGACCACGCCCGCTACGGTTGCGGGGAGCAGGGCGATCAGCACGTCCAGCATGATGCGGCGGGTGCTTCTGCCGCTGTGGATATGGGGGGAGACCGAGAGCGTCAGTTGGTTATTCATGCCTTGGTATCCTCCTTTGCTTTTTCTTCTTTCAGGAACGCCTTGGCCAGCTTATTGGTCTGTACCAAGGGTCTGTTGGCGGGGCAGACGAAGCTGCAGCAGCCGCACTCCATGCAGGCGTTGTCGGCAAGGCTGTCCAGTGCCACGGCGTCGCGCTTATCGTAGGCGCGGGCGATGGAGGCGGGGGACAGGCCGAAGGGACAGGTGTTGAGACAAGAACCGCAACGGATACAAGCCGTGGTCTTGGGGAGTTTGGTCTCCTTCCCCGTCAGAGCCAGAATGGCATTGGTATTCTTGAGGATGGGCGCGGTGGTGTCGGGGACGGTGATACCCATCATGGGGCCGCCGTAGATCACCTTATCGGGGATCTCGGTGAGACCGCCGCAGAAGTCGAAGACATCTGCCATGGCGGTACCGATGGAGACGATGACGTTCTTGGGCTCCTTCACCGCGCCGCCATCCACGGTGACGCACTTCTCTACGAGGGGCATACCCGTCGCGAGATAGGAGCCGATAGCGGCCAGCGTGGTGCAGTTGACCACGATACAGCCTACGTCGATGGGAAGCTTACCCACGGGGACGGTACGGCCTACGGTGTGATAGATCAAGACCTTCTCGCCGCCCTGAGGGTACACGGCGGGGAGCACCTTGACGGTAAAGGCGCACTTCCCCACCTCGGCAACCTCCTTCATGAGACCCATCATGGACTTGACGGCTTCCTTCTTGTTGTTCTCGATGCCGATAACGATGTGCGAGATACCGAAATGCTGCTTCATAGCCTCAAGCGCCCGCTTCATGTCAGCCACGCGGTCGATCATGGTACGGGTATCCGAGGTGACGTAGGGCTCGCATTCGGCACCGTTGATGATGAGGTATTCGATGCGGGCGGGATCCACGGCGAACTTGACGTGGGTGGGGAAGCCCGCGCCGCCCAGACCCACCACGCCGCTCTGCTTGATGGCCTCAAGGAGAGAATCGCGGGAATCCACGACGGGAGGGGCGATGGTCTCGGCGGGGGTCATTTCCCCGTCGGACTCGATGACGACGGCGGGGACGGTGGTACCGCTCGACAGGAGATAATCCGTGATCTTGGTGACCTTACCGGACACGGACGCGTAAATGGGTGCAGACACGAAGCCGCCTGCCTCGGCGATGAGGGTGCCGACCTTGACGAGGTCACCGACCTTCACGACGGGCTTGGCGGGCGCGCCGATATGCATGGACATAGGAATGGTCACGGTCTTGGGCGCAGGCATACGAATGACCGCCTGCTTTGCCGTATTCTTTCGATGGGGCACATGTACCCCGTGGAGAGAAATAGCCATGTTTCAACTACCTTTCTGCGTTTCTGTCTCTATCCCACACGCACCGCCGTTTTCGGTACGCTGTGGTCACAGATATACACGATAATTATACTGTATTCCGACTGATTTGTCAATGGTTTTTTGCGGCTTTTTGGATTCCATTTCACGGTTTTCAAGGAATTCGTCATAAAATTTGAGAAAATACGGGAACAGACTTTACATCTTTCCATTTTCGTGATATAATGGTGACAATCCCATTTCAATCCCAGCAAGGAGGCCTCCATGTCCCTCGATTTTCTCTTCAGTGATCTTCACGTTCATACCAATAAATCCCTCTGCGCCCCCCGCGACACGACTCCCGCATCCTATATTCCCTACTGCAAGGACGAGGGTATTCGCATCATCGGTATCTCGGATCACGTCTACCCTGAGGATATGCTGGCACAGTACGGTTATGCCGAGGACAAGCGAGTGGGACGGCTTTTGGATCTGCGCCCCGTTCTCCGCGAGGCGGAAGAGCAATCGGGTATCCGCTATCTTCTGGGCTGTGAGATCGACTATTTCCCCTGCGTGGGTCATCCCTACATCCTTCCCGAGGAGAGCGTAGGCTTTGACTACGTGCTGTTCTCCTCCAGCCATATTCTCAATTACCCCACCATGTACAGCGAATATGATCTGACCTCCCCCGACGTCCTGCGGGAGCTGACCATTGAACGCTTCGTGGCCACCTGCAAGTTGGATTATCCCGTTCCCATGGCTATCTGCCACCCCCTCTACCCCATTTGCAGTCCCCATCAGGCCGAAATCATTGACGGTATGTCGGACGCGACCTTGAAGGAGCTCTTCTCCATGGCCGCCGAAAAACACATCAGCATTGAGATTCACGCCTGTCTCTTCCGCAAGGATACCCCCCACAACGAGTTCGGCCTATCGGATCATTATCTCCGCATCCTTGCAGCTGCCAGAGACTGCGGTTGCAAGTTCCACATGGGCTCGGATGCTCATGCCCCCGGTGCTTTCGTGGGTGCTCACGACAAGCTCCGCAAAGCCGCCGAGCTGCTGGGTCTGACCGACAGGGATATATGGGACGTGGCAAAAGGAAAGCTGTAACCACGTTTCCGCATACACGCAAAACACCGCGCAGGAATTGATCCGCGCGGTGTTGTTTTCATTGTGTTAAATTTTGTTTCCTCGAATCCTTGCGCTCTGAACGGAGGGCTTGAAGGTGATCCACTCCCGCTTACCGGGGCAAAGGCGGTACATACCCAATACCGAAAGGATATACCACGCCGACGTGGTGCCCGTGTCCTCGTCGCCCGGGAAGCCGTCATCCGTCGGGAAAAAGGCCTCCTCAGTCAGCCGTTTGACCCAGTATTCGGTCTTTTCGGTTTCGCCCAGTGCTGCGTAAATAAAGGGAATGTGGAAGGACGGCTGATTGGAAATCGCCATTTGCCCGAAATCCACCAATGCCATCTCGGTCATCTCGTGGATCTCAAAGCCGTATCCCATAACGCGATAGCGAGGAGGTGTAGCGAAAAATTCATCCAACTTAGCCAGCAGCTTTTCCCGACCTCCGTGAAGAGCGGCAAGACCGTCGATATCATGGGGAACGGCGAAGGAATTCTGCCAAGCAGAGCCCTCTGTGTATTCACCGCCCCAGACACAGGGATCGAAATCGGGAGCGTGCTCGCCGCTGTCATCCTTCCCTCTCATAAAGCCTGTTGTGGGATCGAACAGATTTTGGTAGCAGGACGCGTGGCGGGTGTATTCCTCCGCGATATCGTGACGCCCCAAAACGTTTGCCACCGTTGCGATACACCAATCACCGTAGGCAAAATCCTGCGTGAGATTGACGGATTCTCTATGCTCATTGCGGGGGACGTAGCCGTATTTCAAGAATGATTTCGCTCCGTTCCGACCGTAGCGCGGATCCTCCGCTTCATTGTTCGCGTGATATAGCATGCCTTCCAAAGCCGTTTCCAGTACTTCCCTCGTACCGATCCCGTTGGCGGCCGCTTCGGCTATGACGGCATCCACCAAGGTGCTGGGCATACACCCCACCTCTCCCATAGAGGTACAGCGAGGGAGCCAGCCGCCGTCCTTATAGTCGGTAACGAAGCCTTCCAGCATTTCCGCAAATTCCTCGCGCGCCGTGAGTGTAAACAAGGGGAATAGGGTACGGTAGGTGTCCCAGAAGCAGTTGTCGGTATAGCGCACACCCGGTCTTACACTTCCGTCATACGGCGCGTAGTGGACGGGGGCACCCGCAGCATCCAACTCATACGCCTTGCGGGGGAACAGGAAGGTACGATACAGGCAGGAGTAGAACGTCTTCATTTGAACGTCGCTGACTGCTTCGATTTCGATACGACTGAGTTTTTCTTCCCAGTTTGCCTCGGCAAGGTCGCGAAGCTCCTCAAAGGATGCCCCCCCGCATTCACGCTCCAAGGCCGCTACAGCCATTTCCTCGCTGATATAGGAAGTGGCCAGACGAATATCAACCACCTGTTTCTTTACGGCGGCATGGAAGCATGTGTTGCCGCCTTCGCCCTGCCCAAAGGATCTTTCCGCGTCCAGTGAATTGTTCAAGAAACGAATGGCAACGTAAGTGCGGAAATTCTCCGCGCGGCTTTGATCATGGCCGTCTGTCACGCCGTATATAGTAGAGGCATCTGCGTCCACACGATAGGAATAATTGCCGAGAACGGGCAGGAGAGACAAATAGGACGGTCTTTCATCCAAAAACGTCAACCGCACAGCCGCTCCCCGCTCGGTGGGGGTCAATTCAAACAGACAATTCGAACGGAGGAAGTGAGTTTTGAAATAATCGGGACGTTCAATCGTTTCCTTCCTTTGAATACCCGACCATGCACCTCCGCCTGTGGCGGCCACACAATCGTTTTGAGGCATCATCAGAAATGCGCCGTAATCTCCGATCCAAGGGCTGAACTGATGGGTCAGACGAACGCCCTCCGCAAATTCGTGATCGGGATGGTAGAACCAAGCTCTCTTCACTTCGGTCTGCAAGCAGAACGCGGCCATTCCGAAAGGAAGCTGGGTCAAGGGGAATGTATTTCCGTAGGAACGTCTCGGGTGGGACTTCGTTCCCATTTTTACGTTAACGTAGGGCAAATACTGCATAGGATACCTCCGCGGGGTCATGGAGTCATCAAAGGAGCACCTTGACCTTATTTTTGTTATACAAATATTATACATAACAAAGGCGGGCTTGTCAATACGCTTTCGGAAATCCTTGACGGGATGTGTGCATTCGTTCGGAAAATTTCCATATTTTTAGGACTTCCCAAAACCGTCTCCGTGGTATATAATATGCGTATATATCTACTCCAGAAAGGAATCCGTCATGGAATTGCTTGTCATAAGTAAAAGCAAACTCAAAATTATGCTCACCGCCCCGGATATGATCAAATACGATCTGACCGCTCCTCAAACAGAGAGTCTGTCTGTCCATGACCGTGAAGCACTTCGCCACCTGTTCCGCGATGCCAAGGCCGAGATCGGCTTCGACACCGAGGGAGCGCGTTTGTTCGTTCAACTCTATTCATCCAAAGAAGGAGGATGTGAAATTTTCGTAACCAAGCTCCCCGAAGATAAACCGACCATTCCTGTATGGGAGCAAGAACAGACTGACGCTCAGGGAAAATCCTCCGCTGACCCGTGGGCACGACATTTGTCGGCTCTTTCCGAAATCCATCAGACGTCGGAGGATCGGTTACTTCAGGCGATATACGATTTCAAGGAACAGAATGCTCCGCATGCCTGCCATGCGTACTGTTTTCCCTGTCTTTCCCCCCTTTTAGCTGTCTGCCGCCGCCTCAACACCATGGGATACGGTACACGCTACCCGGGACAAAGCAGCGTTTACATAGTCGATCATGGAAGATTCACCGATTGGTATCTCTTGCTGGAGCTCCCCGTATTCGATGACATGAATCCCTTTGCCTTCCTTTCAGAGTACGCCTTTTTCGTGGATCCCGATCAAACAGGCGTATATCTGGCAGAACACGGAAAGCTGATTGCCTCGGAAAACGCCGTGGAGGTATTGAAGAATCTGTAACACAAAAACATTTCTGCAAAACCCAAACCTCCTATCTACAGAAAGAAAACAGACCACCCATCCAAACGGATGGAATGGTCTGTTTTCTTTTCAGCCGAATTCAATCAGTTGTTGTCAAAGTTGAGGCTGTTCATAATCTTACCGTCTTCGGTGATAACGGAAAGGACGCAACCTGCCCAGAAGGTCTTGTTGTTCCAGTTGCAGGCAGCCAGCTCAATCGTGACCTCCTGACCGGCGAACTGCTTGAGGAAGCCGTACTGCTTGGCGGAGGAGCAGTACAGGGTGACGGTGTTGGTTCCGTCAGTCAGATTACACTTGGTGTAGTAGGCGGTCTCCTCGAAATTCACGATAGCCTTCACCACGAAGACGGTGGTGGAGTAGTCCACGGTCACGTCCAGACCGTAGAAGTCAGCCAGAGTCTTGTCGGTGACGAAGTGGGAGGTATCGTAGTCATGCTGACCGTAGTAGTTGGCCACAACGGTAGCACCCGTGATAGCGGTCTGACCTGCGTGGGTACCGCCCTGATTGTTATGGAACTTGTCGCGCTTACCCTTGATGATGATCTCCTGACCGATCTCGATATCTGCGAAGATGGCCACGTCATCGACTACCACGGCGATCATACCCGACTCGTCGATGAGGTAGAAGCCGTTGCGGTTGACCAGAGAAGGACCGACGATACCGCGGATGGTCACGGTATCACCAAGCTCGGACTGGATGGCGTTCTGCACGTTGCCTGCATCCAGTACGTCGGGGGTAATGACCTCGATCTCGATGGTCTCGGTGGCGGTCTTACCGTTGTAGGTAGCGGTGACGGTGACGGTAGCCTTGCCTGCGTTCAGGCACTCCATGACGGTCTTGCCGTCGGCGGTGGTGAACTTCACGGCCTTCTCGTTGGAGGAAGAGTAGGAAACAGTCGCGTTCTCAAAGCCCAGCAGCTCGGAGGACAGGGTGGTGGGCAGCTCCAGCATGGGGTTGCCGGTGTACTCGGTCTTGAAGAGATCCATGACGTGGTACTCCAGCACGTACTCGGGAGCCTTGGAGGTGTCGAACTTGTAGCCCTCGTCGATGACGGCCACGGGAAGGAAGCGGAAGTTGCAGGAGGTGCCGGTGGACTTGGCGTTCAGAGCAGTGATGTACACGGTGCAGATCTTACCCTCAAAGGCACGGAGCCACTCAAAGTCGTTACCGTTGCACTGGGAGTAGGTGTAGTTGCCGGTCTCACCGTCGATGTCGAAGAAGTAGTAGTTGGTAAAGCCGTTGCCGGGAACCTCCTTCACAAGGGCGTTTACCTTGTAGACGAGGGTGGTGATATCCTCGGTGACGGGAGTGTTCAGAAGCTCCTTGACGGTGATCTCCTGAGCACCGCTGAAGTCGATCTCGGATACCTTGCCGTCATTCTCCACAAGAATGCAGTCGGTGAGCTGGTTGCAGCCCTTGTAGCCGAACTTCTGTGCTCCCTCGATCTCGGAGTCGAGGATCCAGTAGTCCTTGGTACCGGCCACGGTCACGGTGTTGCCGATCTCCACGCGGCCTGCGGCATCGCCGTCGTAGACGTAGATGGATGCGCCGTCACCGACGAGGATGAAGCCGCTGGGCTTCATGCCGGTGGCGTAGGTGATGCGGGCGACCACACCGGTGATCTTGAGGTTGGCGCCCTTCTCGGCGGCGCGGGCCTCCAGGATGGTGGCGGGAGTGTAGGCAGAAACGTCGATCTCGGACTGATTGTTCTTGTACTCGATCAGGCGAGCGTTCTTGACTTCCTTGGTGCCGTTATAGTTCTGGAGGATGCAATGAAGCAGGACTTCGTCACCCTTCACGGGCTTGTACTCAAATTCAGCGTAGCCAATGGCGCCGTCGGCGGAGTAGGTGCCGTAGACATCGATGGAGCCGGTCTCGTCCTTGACGACCATTTGGCCGTAAGCGCCGTTCTTGACGGTCTGGATGATGCCGCGGATGTAGTAGCGCTCGGTGGTGATGTTGCCGGGCTCACCGCACAGCTCCAGAGCCTCGGCGATGGTGATGACCTTGATCTCGACCTCGGGTTCGTCACCGGTGGTCTCATCCTCGGTAGGAGCCTCGGTGGTCTCCTCGGTAGCATCCTCGGTGGGAGCTTCGGTGGTCTCTTCCGAAGGAGTCTCGGTAGTCTCCTCAGTGGGAGCATCGGTGGAAGGGGCGGTGGTGTCTTCGGTGGTGTCGGGGGTCTTGTCGCAGGCAACGAGGCCAACGGACAAGAGCATGAGCATAGCCATCAAAGCGGCCATAGCGCGCAGGGAAAGAGACTTCATAGCAATACCTCTCTTGATTTTATAAACAAATATATTATAATGAATTTGTGCACATCTGTCAATGTCGATATTTTATGATATTCTCGTCAAATTTTGTATTTTTTTGTAAGATGTCCATATTCGACAGCCAATCTGCAAAAAAAGCAACCGCATCCCGTAGAAGACACGGCATGCGGTTGGATTGAATGGCTATATGATTACGCCAGAGCGGCTTCCAGTCTCTCGCGAATAGCGGCGATGAATTCCTTGGAGTTCACGGCCTTTACCTTGCCCTTGCACTCGGGGATCACCAGACCCGTCAGATCCTTGGTCATGATGCCGTCGTCAAGAGTCTTGATGCAGGCGGCCTCCAGCTTGTCGGCAAAGGCCATCAGCTCGGGAAGGTTATCCAGCTCGCCTCTCTTGCGGAGAGCGCCCGACCATGCAAAGATGGTGGCCATAGGATTGGTGGAGGTCTCCTCACCCTTGAGGTAGCGGTAGTAGTGCTGGGTCACGGTGCCGTGGGCGGCCTCGTACTCGTAGTTGCCGTCGGGGGAAACCAGCACCGAGGTCATCATGGCCAGAGATCCGAATGCGGTGGATACCATGTCGGACATCACGTCGCCGTCATAGTTCTTGCAGGCCCAGATAAAGCCACCCTCGGAACGGATGACTCTCGCCACCGCATCGTCGATGAGGGTGTAGAAGTAGCGGATGCCCAGCTCCTCAAACTTCTCCTTGTAGCACTCCTCATAGATCTCCTGGAAGATGAGCTTGAAGGTCTGGTCGTACTGCTTGGAGATGGTGTCCTTGGTGGAGAACCACAGCTCCTGCTTGGTATCAATAGCGTACTGGAAGCAGGAATGGGCGAAGGAGCGGATGGAGGAATCCTTGTTATAGGAGCCCTGAAGGACGCCGGGGCACTCAAAGTCGTACACGGTCTTGCGGAAGGTCTCCTTGCCCTCGGCATCGGTGAAGACCAGCTCGGCCTTGCCCTCGGTGGGGACGCGGTACTCGGTGCACTTGTACACGTCACCGTAGGCGTGACGGGCGATGGTAATGGGCTTCTTCCAGTTACGCACCACGGGGCGGATAGAGTCGATGAGAATGGGGGCGCGGAACACTGTGCCATCCAGAATGGCGCGGATGGTGCCGGTGGGGGACTTCCACATCTCGGTCAGATTGAACTCCTCCACTCTCTGCTCGTTGGGCGTGATGGTCGCGCACTTGACGGCCGCGCCGTACTACTTGTTG
>JAZOOM010000251.1:0-10452 GCA_045655025.1 Eubacteriales bacterium
TGGTGCGCCTGCTTCGTCAACTGGTGTCTGAATCAGGCCAGATTCGACAAGGCCTCCTCGGAAATCGGCTGCTGGAAGTGGGTCGGTGAGCTGAAGACCATGAACATGTGGCAGGATTCCGCCGCCTACAAGGGCACGTACACCCCTAAGCCCGCCGATATGATCTTCTTCAACTGGAAGAACACCAACACCGGCTCGGGTCACATCGGTTACGTCCTGTACACCACCGATACCCACGTCTTCACCATCGAGGGTAACGCCGACAACAACGTCACCGTCCGCTCCTACGCTCTGGATAACCCCTGCGTCATCGGCTACGGTACCCCTCCCTACAACGAGGGAGATGAACCCACCATTGACTACTCCTACGCAAACGGAATGCTCCGCGGCACCTACGTTGTCAACAGCTATACGGCTGCCCTCAAGGCATATCCCGGTGCTCCCGGCCGTGTCTGCAACGTACCCGCCGGCTCTGCCGTTACCCTTCATGAGGTGGACGGTGAGTTTGCCCGCGTCAGCTACGGAGACAAAGAGGGCTACATAACCGCCAACATCCTGTGGCTCATGACCCCTGCCACAGGCGAGGACACCCTGACCTTCGACGCCAACGGCGGTGCATCCGCCCCCGAGGCCGCCAAGGTTCCCGTCAATACCGCCTACACCGTCACCGAGGCCGTCCCCACTCTGGAGGGCGATACCTTCCTGGGCTGGTCTCTGACCTCCTACAACGCCATCCCCGATTACAAGGCCGGCGACGTCATCACCTTGACCGGTGACACCACCCTGTACGCTGTCTGGGAGAAGCGCTCTGCCGAGCTGGCCGACACCGCCTTTGCCGAGGGCAAGGCTCCCCTGTACAGCCGCCCCGAGACCATCACCAACAGCGCCGCCCTCCTCTTGGGCACGCTGGCTGATACTTCCCTGTTCACCGCTGTGGACACCGAGATCAAGCTCTTCACCGACGGTGAGTTCGGCAAGGTTCTGTCCCTGGCCTCCACCGCCGAGAGCAATGATCCCTACGTAACGCTGGATTACGCCGCCCTGATGCAGTCTCTCATGCTGGCTCCTGTCAACGGCGGGACAGCCAAGTACGCCGTCCTCAAGGTCAAGAACGTCTCCATGAACAACACCGCCATGGAGCTTTCCTTCAACGGCTCCGACAAGGTGGCATCCGCCCTGCTGGCCGAGGGTAACGACTGGCAGTACGTGATCTTTGATCTGGCCGATGCCGCCCTCACGGGTGATCTCACTTCCCTGCGCATTGATTGGGAGAAGGCCGCCAACGAGGCCGGCAACACCATGTATTTGGCCGATATCTTCTTCGCCGCCACCGAGGATCAAGTCAACGCCCTGACCATGGGCGGCTACGTCTACCCCACGCAGGAGCAGATCGAGCCCGAGACCGAAGCACCCACCGAGCCCACCACCGAGGCTCCCTCCTCGGACACCACCGAGGCCGCTACCAAGGATGAGACCGAGTCCGAGTCTCAGACCTCCGGCGGTTGTAAATCCATGATCGGCCTCTCCTCCGTCGCCGCCCTGGCTCTGGCCTGCGCCGCCGCCGTGGTGATGAAGAAGAAGGAGAACTGATTTCCATACATACGTCGTAAAAAACGTCATACACGATTCGGGTTTCCGCAAAAGCCCAAGTGAATTCAAAAAAAAGACCGGCAAGGACCCCAATCCTTGCCGGTCTTTCGTTACGCGCCGCCTCCCGAAAGCTCTTTTATTTTATTCCGTCTGACCTTTGAGGGACAATGCCTTTTCGGGTGTTTCATCACAAAATTTTACCATAAAACAGGCTTTTGCGATAGCAAAAGGCCTCATTCATTTTGCATTTTGCATTTTTCATTTTGCATTCTTAAATTCCCCGTTAAACCGCAATTTGTCTATTTTTAAATTTGGGTTTATCGGTGGTTTTTGGCACGACCGCTTGATATTTGACAACCTAATGTAGGGAGCGACGCCATGCTGAGCGAGCTCAGCGGGCGCTCCGCAACCTTAAAATTTCTATTTTTCTAGGTCAAATAGTTTTTTGGCGTGATCATAGAACCCCAAAAAGTATTGGTATGTTTTTCGTGGCGGAGCGACGAGGGCGTCGCTCCCTACAGGGGTTATTGGCAACCCAAACATCCCGATAAACCCCAATTTGAAGCATGGCCTAAACATTACATCAGAAAAAAGAGCATCCCCGAAAACTCCACGTGCGGCCAATGCCAAGCACGCAAGTTTTCGGGGATGCCTTTACTTTTTAAATAGCAGTATGTACGCGATGGATCAAGGTATGTGGATCAAACGTCCGTCCGCGGTCAGCGCGACAATGCGGTGCTCACAGGCGTGAACGGCCACGATCTCTCGCAAAGCCTCTACAGCCTTGTCGTGCTCGCCGCTTCCTCCGCGCAGGATAACACGACCTTCAGCCGTCACGCAGAGAGTCGCTTCGGGCAGGCAGGCTATGGAAACGATGTCTCGGAGATCTTCAACGTGGCATTGCCCCTTGCGGCTGTCTCCCGCGACCTCTACCCGTCCGTCGGCTCGAAGTCCCACGCTGTGGAATTCACCGGCGGCCACCATGATGATCTGCTTCCAAAGGGATACGTCGCATTGGCCGTAATGGTTATCGCCGACAGCCAAACAGCTTCCCTCCTCCGTAATCGCCAGCGTGTGGCGAACACCGCACGCAACCTCCGTCACGTCCCGCCACTTACGGGTGTCACAACGGCCGTCGGGATCGGCTCCCACGGCGAACACACGGCCATCGCTCCGCAAAGCCGCCGTGTGGGTATATCCGCAGGACACCTGTTTCCAGGCGTACGCCTGCGTGGGGACTTCCGATCCGCCATGGGCTTGGGCATGCGTCGAGGCTCCTCGAAATTCCTCGGCTCCCGTTCCCACCATGCCTAATTTATTTTCGTTGAGAAAACGATAGTCGCATTGGCCCTCGGCGGCCCGTCCCGTCATGTACAGAAAACCGTCAGCCTGAATCGCGGCCACATGGTAGGGTCCTGACGCTACTTGAACGGCCCCCCTAAGATGATTCATGTCAAAATGCCGATTATCGCTTTTAATCAACCCTCCAGCGCTCAGAGTAACGGTGTGAGTCATTCCCACACCCCAGCTCCGCCGCAGGCTCCGCGCGGTGAGCAAAGGATGACTACCGGGATGAACGCGGTGCAGGATCGAATGAGCCACCGACGGAGTGAATACACGAAGATCCGCCACCGGTTCGGGGAGATACTCACTGCCCCGACGATGAATACGAACCGAGCCGTCAGCCATAACGAAAACTTGACGGTGATCCCCAAAGCACGCAATAGCCCGAACGCCTTCCAACGTTTCCAAAACCTTGTGGTGACGGCCGGCGGCTAACACCTTGCCATCCGCCCGTAGACCCAAGGTCAATTCCGGCATAACGGCAACCTGGATCACGCGTCGCCACGTCTCCGTGCCGCATTCTCCATTTGCGTTGCGCCCCGTAACCCTGACGCGTCCATCGTCAAGGAGAGTCGCGGTATGTTTTCCCGACGTAACAACCGAAACGGCATTCCCACGGTCATCATTGTCACACGAGTCACACACCGAGCTCAGAGCTTCATCCGGATCCGCGTCGGTAACGAGCTCCGCGGTGCCGTAGCAATAGGTCACCGTGTTACCGTTTTCATGGAGGACAGACAGATACTGATCATTCCCTCTCAAACGGGACAGTATATCGCGGGTATCCTCCCGAAGCGTTTTCGCGATCTGCTTAAAGGGGAGAATTCCCTCCTCGACCTCGGGGACTGACTCGGCTTGCTCAACCTCCTGATGGGCTCGGATCTCCATTTCCAAACGACGGGTGTAACGACCGTATCCGTACAGCTGGCGGGGATCGCGGAACAGGGTCAGATGGGTCGTGGCAGAGCATTGACGGTCTTTATCCAGGCCGCAGGAAAGAACCTGACCGCTACGTGTCAAAGCCACCATGTGATAGGGGCCACATCTCACGGTCAACACGTCCGTCCATAATGAGGTATCGGGAAGAGGTTCACCGCCGAAGGCTCTTTCAGCATTGACGCAAGCGATCACGACCCGCCCGTCAGCCGTAAGACCCGCGGCGTAATGACGGCCGCATCCCACAGAAACGATATCCCGCCATTCCGAGGTATCACACACTCCCATGCCGGGAGAAGTGACCGACAGAACACGCCCTCCGTAGCAAAGACCTACGGTAAAGCCCTCGCCGGCGGCAATGGCTCGAATGTTCCGCCAGCCATACGTCAGCTCCATCTCACCGTCTCCGGGCCTGCTGCTTGAGGGAACGACAGCGGTAGTTCTGACCCGACCATCCGCATACAGAGCTGAGGTATGGGTAGACGCTACAGCCAGGGCGATAGGATTCTCCCAGCCACATTGCAGAAGCTCGCGGGGAAAGGGTGATTTTCCCGCCACATGCACAGATCCATCGTATCCAATGCCCACGGCGTACTCGTTCGTTGCTTCCATGCAACGAATTCCCGTCCACGCGGTGATCTCGCTTTTCAGCGCCGAATCCTGTCCACAGCAAAGAACCGTTCCCTCCTCAGTCAAACCGATGGTGTGGTATTTCCCCGCCCGGATGTCCTTGATGCTCCGCCAATCCGAAACGGCGGTGCAGTTCTCTACGTCATTACCGTCCGCGCTGACCGTACCATCCTCATGGAGCGCCACCACGTGGGCGTTTCCACAGGCCAGAGAGCGAACGCGATTCCATTCTCTCGCCTGCCCAAAGGGGCCCGAAGTCAGCACGCGGCCATCAGCGGATACGCACGCGGTCATGCGCTCACCGCAAGCCAAATGAGCGTTGTAGCGTTGTGCCTCCACCAGACGAATCTGATAGGTGCGCTCCGCGGCAGTTGCTCTGAGATGCTCCGCCCGCCGCGACGCGGCGCATTCGGCAAAGCTGCTGAACAGCGCACCAAAGCGGTGGGTATCACATTGGCCAAAGCGGTTAGTTCCCACCGCTACTACACGGCCATCACGGGTCAATGCCGCAGCGTGATCCTCACCGGCGGCGCAAGCCACAAAAAAGCCGCTTGAAAGGTCGTCCGAGTCAAGCGCTCGCGAGGACAACAATTGTCCCGCGGCGGTTATGCCCCACACGCAACGGCAATTGGCGGCCACGTAAACCAGATTTCTCCATTCCCGACAGCGGCGGGGCAAGGATCTTGTGGAAATCAGCCTTCCATCCACCGTAATACCCATCAGCGTATCTCCATGGGCATCCGTGAATATGCCCACCACGTCACGCCAGCCGTTCAGAACGTGCCGGAGCACGCGGGAACCCCCGACGGTGATCACTCGACCTTCACGGGTAATTCCCGCTGTAAATCCTCTGCCGCATACCAAATCGAACACATCAATCCACTGGGAGCTGTCAACCGGCGAGCAGTCCGTATCTGTTCCGATCACCACGTGGCCATTGCGCAATAAGGCTGCCCAATGGGTGTCGCTACAGTGGATAGCACGGACGTTGGTCAGATCCTTCAGGGGAGAGCTCGCCACACAGCTTCCCGTCCCGCGAACAGTGCCGTCCTCCATCAGCGCCACCAGATACTCCGAGGCGCAGGCGAGGGACGACACCCCTTCCGAAGTCATAATCTCTTGCTGGCCAAAGGTATTCGCACCGATATAGACCACCCTCCCGCTGCTGTGAAGAGCCGCGGTGTACTCACGGGCGCACGCCAAAAGACCCTTGCGAGCCTGAATTTGATTTTGCAGGGTGACAATGGTTTCCAGGTGGTTGGATGGATTCATGGGATACCTCCGGGGGAATTGGACTCACGCCATGGCATGACGGGGCGGTCAAGGCAAGGGCTTAACGAGCGAAATGATTGTCGATGTAAGCGTAGAAATTACCGGGCTCGGTAACAACAGGGGGCGCGTTCAGGCTGATGACGAAGAAGGGCAGAATGTCCCTCGCGTCCTCGGGCATGTGGATCGTGACCTTGACCTTGTGAACGCCGCGCTCCAGAATGCCGTCTCTGCGCTGATCCCAAGGAACACGGTGGTAGGCGGGCATGAAGGGGGAGGGGCCCTCGGTCTTCATGATGACGTCGCCGTCCAGCTCCACGGTGGTGGGCCATACACAGTTGCAGATCATGCGGGTCTCACGGGTCACGGGAGGCGTGGTCAGGGTAGCCTCGGCTACGTACACACCGTCGGAATTGAGTTCAGTGAAACGGACGGTAGCGGCAGGAACCAGAGTAGGCTTGCCGTTCAGCGTCCAGCGGTTGGGAGCCAGCAGAGTAAAGGGCATACGGTAGACCTTCCAGCGGTCGCCGCAGTTGAGACGCTTGATGGCCAGAACGACGGGATAAGCGCGGTCAACGGGAACGTTATAGTAAGCGTTGGGATCGGCCTTGACCGTAGGATGGTACTGCACCGCCTCACCGGGAGCCACCACGATCTGGGCAGGCGAATCCGCCATAAGACCGTAGGGACACTCGATACGAGCCTCGATCGTCCAGGGCCAAGCGGTGTTGTTGGTCAAGCGGATCTGCAAGGTTTGGAAACGCTCGGGGGCCACGGTGGGATCGGCATCCTCGTAGCGGAGATCCACACAGAAGGCCTCGGCGGCCTTGGCGCCCTCGGGCAGGGTGTAGTGCTGTACCGCGAAGTCGGAGTTATCCTCCTCGGTGATGACGTAGCTCTCGGGATCCTCACAGCAAAGCTTATCGTACAGAGTCAGACAACGGTGGGTCAGCTCGTCCAGATCGGCGGGAGCGCGGAAGCCGCGGATGGCATCGGAGACCTGAATGGCATCACCGATGGGCTCTGCCCACTTGGGATCAATGCCCTCACGGCCGTAAAGGATACCCCAAATGGCACCGCAGGTGGCCACGGTGCAGTCGGTGTCGTAACCCAGGTTGACCACCTTCAGAATGGCATCCTCGAAATTCTCCCCCCACAGAAGACCGGCCAGACCGAAAGCGATGTTCTGAGGCGCGTCGGTGAAGTTGGGATCACCGTAAGCGGCCAGAACCTTTTCACGGGCTACGAGGAGATCATCGCCCTGCTCGTACAGGTTCAGCATGAGGGATACCGCGCCATATACGCGGGAGGTCGCGGGAATGTAGGTCAAAGCCTCGCGGATGAGGGCGGGCACGTCGGTGGAGTAGTATGCGGCGGCCTCCAGAGACGCGTTGAAGATCTCACCGAAGACACCCTCGCCGCCTGCGTGATCCACCACGGCGTCCTGCCAAGCAAAGTAAGCCGCCAGGCGGGGCTTCCCTGCGGCGATGGCCGCCCAGACCTCGGAACGGATGGGGCAACCCATGCAGTTGGTAAAGTGATTGTCGAACATGCCCGAGAAGGGGGGCTTGAAGCCGTAGCGCATGGCTGTACCCGCGTGGCCGTACTCATCCCAGGGGAAGTAGCAATGCTCGCTCCACTCGGCGGCAATATGCTCGGCCTTGAGGTGGGTGCCGTACATCTCCATGGCGTGGAGATTCAGAAGCTGGAGATCCAGGTCGTCGTTGGGCAACGCGCCCTTGGGGTCAAGCCGAGGATACCAGGTCAGATCCATGACCTCCATGCGGCCCTCCACGGGAGTGCCCAGCGTACCGCCAATGTTCTTACCCAGCCAACAGGCATATATTTTGTCGTAAAGTGTAATACGATCCATAATTTTCCTCCGTTTTGGCTTCCCGCGAAACATTCTGTCAACGAGAAGATATAGATAGGTATATTATAGCAAATTTTCCATCATTGGTCAAGTGGTTTTGGAGAAATTCCACGAATCCTCGGTATTTTTCTCGCAACAAAACGCCCCACTGTCACAAACAGACAGCAGGGCGTTTAATGGTGTAGGGGTCAGCCCCGACGCAAATTCATACGGCAAGGCCCCAGCCAGATCTCCGTTTTATCGGAAACCGCAGAGGGATCAAAGCAGGCGGCCACGTTCCCGTATTCCGAAAGCAAAACCTGCCGTGCCTCGGGCAGATGCAGATCTCCTCCGAAGGTTGTCTTAACGGTGGGGCCGTGGTTGCCGAAAATGACGATCTCCGCCTCAGCGGCCAACGCGGCAGCCCGCGCGGCCAAGGCGCTTTCGTGTACGCAAGAGCCGTAGTAGAGCAGGGATTCCGTTCCCGCCCCAAAGGATGCCGACACCAGTAGAACAGGCTGCGTTGACCGATCCAGCGAGTCGGTTTCCACCGTGATCCTGCCGTCCCCAAAGATCGTCAGCTCTTCCCCCTTGCCATACATGTATACGGGCACGCCAACCTCCTCCGCCTGTTCCAGACAGGCCAGTAACAGGTAATATTCCTCCTCGTCCTCCGGCCGAGGAAGCCACAAGGCACGAACCGTCTCACGGGACAGAATGGAGGACAGCGCGCCGGGTGTGCGGCTGTGGTAATGGGTCAGCATCAAAGCGGAAAGCTCGGTAGCTCCCAACGCTTCCGCTTCACGGGCAGAAGCCGACAGAGCGGACAGAGATCCGTTGGACAGATCGCAGATCATTCCCTGCTGACCGCAAACCATCACCACCGCGTCGGATTGCGTGGAGGGCTGTAGGTAGGTTGCGGAGACCTGATCCGATGTCGTCCAATAATGAACGCCCAGAATACTCCCCACAGCCATCCATCCCAGCAAAATGGGAAGCAGTACAAGCCCTTGACGGCGCGGAGGAAGCTTCACGAGAAGCAACGCCAGCACCCCCGCCAGCATGAGAATACCCACAACCGTGACCAAGGGATGACGCAAGGATACCACCGCCCAGGAAGGATCCCCCAGCCACGCGGCCAAACGTGCCATCACCACGCTGACAGTCTCCGCCAGCATACTCAGTACACCGCCCACCGATGTTCCCCATAAGGGAAGACAAAGGAGGGATAGCACCAGCACCACCGCGCAGAGCGGTGTCAAAAGCAAGGTGGAGACGGAAGACAGGATCCCCATCTCTCCCATGAACGAAGACTGAATGGGCAGAACAAAGCTCACAGCCACCACGCCCACGCCCAGACCCGTGACCAGCTTCACAACGCCTCGGAGGAAGACGTGCTTCGGGGTATGATCCGTGATCCCGCGAATAGACAGCCACTTCCCCATAGGCGGCATGATCGTAACCAGCCCCAGCGTGGCCATGAAGGACATCCAAAAGCCTCCGTCGGCCACCGCATAGGGCGTCACCGCCAAGATCAAGCTACCTGCCACGCCCAGCGAGGTGAGCGTATCCGTACGCGCGTAGCACAAATGAGACAGGTACACCGTTCCCAGCATGATCACCGCTCGGGTGGCGGACGGCGGGAACCCGAGAAGCACCAAGTATCCCACAGCGAGTACACTCAAAACCCAAGCCCGTATCCGCTTGGGACACCGCAACCACGCCAGAAGCACCGCCAAAAGGCCGAACAGAAGCGTCATGTGCAAGCCGCTGATGGCCAGCAGGTGGGATACACCCGCTCGGGCAAAATCCCGCTTCACGGTGTCCTCCAGCGCGTTCCGATCTCCCAACAAAAGGGCGGCGGGAATGCCCCAACCATCCTCTGTTATCAGGTTCAGCCGTTTGCTCAGGGTACGTCGAAGCCGTCCCACACGCACCGATGCGGTATTTCCGTCTTCCCGCACAATGGTGACGTCCGTCTCAGTCTCGGAGTGCAGACCCGTCACGTAGCCGTCTCCCAGCAGAATGGCGGCGTCGTACCCTTCCCCCGCCGCCTCGGCCAAGGGGATCACGGTAGCCATCATATCCACCACGTGGCCGGGTTGCAGATCCGACACGTAGTAACAGGTCAAAAGCGCCAAGCCGTTGGTCTCCACACCCTCCACCGCCGTCAAGGACAGGGTATAGGACGTCATGTTGCCGCCCGTCCCCCGACGGTCGGTAATGATACCCTCCACGCGGGCTTGACTCCGTGTCAGCCCCTCCAAACGTGTAGCCGTCTCTCCATGGAAAGTCAAGTGAGATTGCAGCAACGCCACACATGCTAGTACCGCGGCCGCAACGGAAATCCAACACTGAGCCCACCTCTCGCGGCGGGTTCGTTGCCATAAAGCATATATCCCCGAGAGCAGAAGCAAAAGAATAGCCAGAATCCATTTCCCAACGGCAGGCAACGCGTAACCCACCACTGCGGCCAGCATAAAAACCGCGCAGCAAAGAAATAACGGACGGTGACGCAGAACGTTCATGGCGACTCCTTTCTTCAGACTCGTGTGTTTGCTGACGACATTATACCACACTCCGCGATAAAATGCAACATAATGGGGAATATCTGCATGATTTCGATTTCAAATTGCTGTTTATCGGGGTAAGGCGTTCAGCTTTCCCGTTGCGGCAAGGATGGGGGTGAGGGGGGCGAAGCCCCCTTCACCTAAGAGGGATGGCCGGCAGTGCCGAGGGCGGCCTGGAGCGCCTCGGCGCGCACCGGTAGGTGCAAGAAAATTGCTGTGAGCCAAAAGGTTTTCAGCAATTTCCCCGTTCCGTATGTTTCT
>JAZOOM010000252.1:0-2078 GCA_045655025.1 Eubacteriales bacterium
CATGACCACGATGGGGGTGGCGGGGTACTTCTTCACCAGCTCGGAGAAAAGGTAGTGGCAAGCCCCCACGAAGGTATCGGGGGTAGTGTCCCCCCACGCGCCAAAGGGAGCGTCGCCGTGGCCGTAGTCGTTGGTACCGCCGAAGACCACCACCAGATCCGCATCCTCGGGCATGGCCTTGAAGCGCTCGGTGAAGGGCCAGGGGAAGTTATCCGCGCCGTACTGACGGGCGAAGCGGGTACCACTCACGCCAAAATTGCGCACCTCGGCGGCACCGACGATGCGGCCCATAACGTTCTGATACGCGTTCTCCACAGAGGAAACGCCCACGCCCTGGGTGATGCTGTCACCGAGGACGTTGATAATTTTGCCTTGAAGGTTCATGATTTGGCTCCTTTTGATTATTTGATTTTTTAGATTTGGGTATATCGAATTGCAAATTCGCACATTCACAGTCCATTCCCCTCAAATACCCACATCATCCATGGAAATACCAGAGGCAGGACGGTGAGGATGAGGTCGAACAGGGTGGAATAATGCTGCAGATAGGTTCCATCCCCACGAACTTCGAATCTTTTGCTTCCCACGTTCTTGACCCGTTGCCAGCCCCAGAAAAGAAAGGGCTTTCCGAACAGACGGCGGTTGCGGCTCATGCAGGCGGCGAGAATGATGGCGGATAGATAAAGGGCAACGACAGCCGCCATAGCGAGGTCGAGGACTGCCAGCGGAGAGACCCACGCGAGGGCTGTATGGAAGAGAATAAACAGTACCGCGACGATAGGGTAGAGACGCAGCAGAACGCCGTACCTTCCCAGTCCGTATTCCTTTTCCAGCTCGGCGTAGAACCAGAAATTCATGGCTCCCTTCTGCTTCTGCCGAATGTCCCGCTTGCGGATCTTGCGGTGGCGCAGGATCTCGGTGGCCTCCATGCGGAAGATGGGGTAGACCATGGCAAGGATCAGGCAGAACAGGATGCCGATGACGTACCGGGTCATTTGCGGATCCCCAGCTCGGCCAGAGACGCGCGAATATCCCCGTGCTTATCAATCAGAGCCTCAGCGGTGGCGCGGTCACACTCACCCAACTCCATGAGGATGCGGATGCAACGGTCGCGCAGCTTGACGTTGGTGGGGCGGACGTTGATCATGAGATTGCCCACCACCTTGCCCGTCTTGACCATAGCGCCCGTGGATAGCATATTCAAGACCAGCTTTTGGGCGGTACCCGCCTTGAGACGGGAGGAGCCGGTAATGACCTCGGGACCCACGTAGGGGGCGATAGTGACGTCGCAGAGGGGGTGCATACGGCTGTCGGGGTTGCAGGTGATGCCGAGGGGAATTGCCCCCAGCTCGCGAGCCTTCTTCAAAGCCCCCAGCACGTAGGGAGCGCCGCCCGAGGCAGAGAGGCCTACGACCACATCCCCCGCGGCCACGCCGTTGGCTTCGATGTCGTGAGCACCCAGAGCCTCGTTGTCCTCCGCTCCCTCCACGGCGCGGAACATAGCCCCCTCGCCGCCCGCCATGATGCCGCGGACGAGGTCGTAATCCACGCCGAAGGTGGGGGGACACTCGGAGGCATCCACCACACCGAGACGACCCGAGGTGCCCGCGCCGATATAGATGAGATGACCGCCCGCATTCAGGGAGGCGGCGATGAGATCCACGGCGGCGGCGATCTCGGAAAGCTGGGTGGCGATGGCGTCCTCCACCACGCGGTTTTCGTTGTTCATGACGGTGACCATTTCAATGGTGGTCATCTCGTCGATATGAAGGGTATTCTGATTCCGCCCCTCGGTCTTGAGCGTGCCGAGATCGGGACGAAGAGCTGTGTTGTTATGATTCATGCTTGATTCCTCGTGAGTTATGTTATGAATTTCAAATTTGGGTTTATCGGCCAGGGCTCTGCCCTGGACCCGCTTAAGGGACTTTTGAAAAAGTCCCTTAAGAATCCTCAAAACTTTCAAAAAAGGTATTATTAAATAATGTTTTTTAAAAGTTTTTGGAGTTCTTAGAACCTTTTTTCAAAAAGGTTCTAAGCCGCCGGAGGCCGTGCTCCTTCGCACCGATAAACAGCAATTT
>JAZOOM010000253.1:0-3351 GCA_045655025.1 Eubacteriales bacterium
TTAAGAATCCTCAAAACTTTCAAAAAGGTGTTATTAAATAATGCTTTTTAAAAGTTTTTGGAGTTCTTAGAACCTTTTTTCAAAAAGGTTCTAAGCCGCCGGAGGCCGTGCCCCTTCGCACCGATAAACAGCAATTTGAAAAACAGCGGCCTGTCTTGTGACAAGCCGCCGAGGGTGATGTTACTGATCAAACTTGTCCGACAGCTTGTACTGGATGCAAGGGCAGCCGTTCTCGATGGGGTAGCCGATCTCATTGGGGGCGGCCCACTTCACGGCGTTGCAGATGATGCGCTGGACGTAAGGATTGTAGAAGGAGCGGCAGAACTCGTGGCCGGGCTGGAAGTAGAAGACCTTGCCCGCGCCGCGGTAGTAGCACAGACCCGCGCGGAAGATGAAGCCGTCCTCGAACCAACCGCCGAAGACCAGCTCGTCGGGCTGGGGGACGTAGAAGGGCTCGCAGTAGAGCTCCTCAAAGAGGGAGAAGTGATCGGGAATGCCCGCGGCGATGGGGTGGGCGGGGAGGAGATTCCACATGATTTCGTTCTGGTCGCGGCCCCAGGAAAGGTTGCCGTTGGTGCCCACCACCTGCTTGAAGACCTTGGAATGGTGACCCGAGTGCAGGACGATGAGACCCATCTTACCCATGTAGACCCGCTGGCGGATACGCTCCACCAGACCGTCATCCACCTCATGGTGGGCCATATGACCCCACCAGAGCAGGACGTCGGTCTCGTTCAGCACGTCATCGGGCAGACCCTGATCGGGGTCGTCCAAAGCAGCGAGACGGACGTTCAGGGCGGCGTCATCGGCCTCCAGAAAGGACTTGATGAGACCGTGGATGCCATCGGGGTAAATGTTGCGGCAGGCCTCCTCCAGACGCTCATGGCGGAATTCGTTCCAGACAACGACGTTGAGCTTCTTTTCAGACATGGTAGTATCTCCTTTGTAATGAATATTTAAATTTTATGCTTACACCTCAAAGCTGAATCCATCGTAAGCAGGCGTCACCTCGCGGGGCTTCAGATACTCCACCAAGCCTTCGTGGTCGGTGTGGAGAGTTCTTGCCAAGTGGGACACGTAGTACTTCACGTCGGGAGCAAAGAGGTTGTATTTCTTGAACATGGTCAGCATGATGTCCAGCATCTCGGGGGTATTATGCTCAAAGATGCGCCAGTCGTAGGTGGCGGTCTCGCCGCAGGTCAGTTCCAATACCATGGCGTTGACGGGCTTTTCGCGGATAACGTTCCAGGATACGGTGGGAATCCATGCTGAGTCACAGCCGTAGAACAGGATGCGGCCGTTCTGCTCAATGAGGTAAATACGGGTATCCTCATCGGGATCCTCGGTGGCGTGGTTGGAGCGCAGGGATGTAACCTTGTAGCCGCCGATCTCATAGTCGCGGTTGCGCCTCGTCTCCACGAATTGGATCTTGGAGGCTGTTTCTGTGCCCAGCTCGCGGATCAGCTTGCGCATGCAGGCGGGATCTGCCCACAGGGTGCAGTCCTTGCCCACACAGAGTCTTGCCACCGTGGCGGAATTGAAATGATCCCCATGGGAGTGGGTGACGATGATGTTCTTCACGCCGTCAAGCAGGTCGGGAGTGCCGTCCGTTTCACAGAAATGAAAGATATGGGGGCCGGGATCCACCAAGAGATCGTCATTGATGAGGATGGAGGAAAAGCGGCGGTGGAACTGACCGGGGACGTAAGCACCTATGTCCCAGTCGGCCGCGCCGGTGCCGAGAAAAGTTACTTTCATGAGGGTATCTCCTTGCGGTTAGTGGTTATCTATATCATACACAATTTTTTTTCAAATTGCAAGGGGTTTGGGGAAATTTGTGCAAAAAACTCATAAAAAAGCTCAAAAAAAGGACTCGCATTACGATACGAGTCCTTGTAGAGAGGGATCAAGCCTCCCCGTAAAATTTGCGGTAAAACTCCTGATCCACCATGCCTGTAACGGGAGAGGCGCGAAGCAGTCCCCTTCGCTTTCGCATGATGGTGGCATAGCTGTGTTCGGTGATGATCATGTGCTCCAGGAGGGGGACGCCGATGGTTTCCAGCGCGCTCTCCACGGTCTGGGTAACGTCCAGATCCGAGCCCGAGGGAATGGCCATGCCCTTGGGATGATTGTGGGCCAACACCACTGCGGCGGCGTGGTTGCGGAGGGCATGCTCCGCGATACAGCGGACGGTAATATTGGAGCAATTCACAGCCCCATCTCCCAGATTCACGCAGTCGATCATGCGGAGGCTGTTGTCCAGCAGAACCAGGTACACCCGCTCTACTGTTGTACCCACATAGCGGCCATGGAGATATTCTCCCAGCTTGGCTACCGTATCGAAGGGCGATCGGTCGTCTACCTTGTCGGTCTGATAGCGGCGGAAAACCTCGGGGAGCATTTTGAGGAACAGGGAAGCCTTGGGGCCTACCCTATCGACGGTTTCCAACTCCTGTCTGTCAGCGTCCAGCACGGCGGAAAGGGAGCCGAAGCGATCGATCAAGGCGTGGGCCTGGGGATTTACGTCGCCGCGGGGGGTGGTGTAGGTCAGAAGCAGCTCTATGATCTCATGGTCGGCAAAATCATCCAGGCCGGAGCGCTCGTAACGCTCCCGAAGCCGATTGCGATGACCCTCATGGATGTTTTTCTCTTTGCTTGTTGACATGGTTACCTCGATATGAAAAGGAATGCGGACGTCTTTACACGCCCGCATTCCTTGGAATAATTAAGCCTTGATTTTAGAATGCAATTGTCTTCTCGATGTAAGTCTTCAGCTCGGAGATGGGCAGTCTCACTTGCTCCATGGTGTCGCGGTCGCGGACGGTCACGCAGCCGTCGGTCTCGGACTCGAAGTCGTAGGTAATGCAGAGGGGAGTACCGATCTCGTCCTGACGGCGGTAGCGCTTACCGATGGAGCCGGTCTCGTCGAACTCCATGTTGAAGTACTTGGACAGCTCGTCGAAGATCTCGCCGGCCTTGTCAGACAGCTTCTTGGACAGGGGCAGGACGGCGGCCTTGACGGGAGCCAGAGCGGGATGCAGATGCAGAACCACGCGGACGTCGTTCTTGGCGGGATCCACGATCTCCTCGTCGTATGCGTCGCAGAGGAAGGCCAGAGCCACGCGGTCGGCACCCAGAGAGGGCTCGATGACGTAAGGAATGTACTTTTCGTTGGTCTCGGGATCGAAGAACTCCATGGACTCGCCGGAGACGGTCTGGTGCTGGGTCAGGTCGTAGTCGGTACGGTCAGCGATACCCCAGAGCTCGCCCCAGCCGAAGGGGAACAGGAACTCGATATCGGTGGTACCCTTGGAGTAGAAGCACAGCTCCTCGGGGCTGTGGTCGCGGAGA
>JAZOOM010000254.1:0-10612 GCA_045655025.1 Eubacteriales bacterium
GTGCCGAAGCAGGGCATGGTCACCGCCACGATGTCGGTGCGGGGTCTGCCCAAAAGATCCAACGCGCGAGCCATGACCAGAATGGCCAGAGTGGAGTCCAGACCGCCGGAAATACCCAGCACGATCTTCTTGGCCCAAGCGGCGGTAATACGCTTGGCCAAGCCCTTGGCCTGAATGGTCAGAATGCGCTCGCAATGGTCTGCCCAGCGGGTGGGATCCACGGGGAGGAAGGGATGGGGATTCATGGGGCGGGTCAGAGTCGTCTCCTCCACCGCCACGTCGAAATAGTTCTCAATACAGTGGCCGCAGGCAGAGGCATCAAAACCGTCCGCGCGGCGGTCGTGGATCAAGCGATCCATATCCACCTCGGAGACCGTCAGCGCTCCGTCGGCAAAGGGCATAGCCTCGGCCAGCACCTCGCCGCCCTCGCAGATCAAGCGGTGGCCGCCGAATACGTTGTCGGTGGTGGACTCGCCCTCACCGGCCTCAGCCATCACGTAGCCGCACAGGGAACGAGCTGTGCGGGACAGCGCGGTCAGACGGCGAGCCTCCACCGCACCGATGACCTCGGGGGTAGCGGAGGGGTTGCACACCAAAAGCGCACCCGCGGATACGGCGGGATCAGAGGAAGGCGCAGCAACGACACCGTCGCGGCCTACCTCCACACAGAAGCGGAAGGAGGGCAGAGCGGAGCAAACGAAGAGCTGCTTCACGCCCATCTGCACGAAGCTGCCATCGTCCAGCACGTCGGTGACCAGCACCTCGGCAGGGGGTGCAGAGAAGACACGCCGCTCGGCGGGGAACAGATTGGTTTTGGGCACCAGACCCAGCACCGCTCCCGCGCTCACCACGGCGGCGCAGTTGTACAGCTTGTCTCCCAGAGCCACAGGCAGACCCACCACGCTGACCAGATCCAGCCCGGCGGTCTCGGTTGCAAAGGCCTTCAAGGCCTCCTTCGCGCCGTAAATCAAGCGATTCTGCCCGTAGAGATCGCCGCAGGTAGCCCCCGTCAGACAGAGCTCGGGGAACACCAGAAGCTTGACGCCCTCCTCAGCGGCGGCCTCCGCCAAGCGAACGCAGGCGGCGGCATTGTAAGCGGGATCAGCCACCCGAACGGCGGGAGTAGCGGCGGCAACCTTCAGGAATCCGAAGACCATAGATACCTCTTTCCCCTTCGGCCGACAGCATGGAACCGACCGGCCGAAGAATCAATATATACATCATTATAGCAGATTATCCTCGATTTATCAAGTATCTGACACAGATATTATCGAATTATTCACAAAAAAAGGGGCTTTCCCGAAAGAAAGCCCCGCCTGTATTTCCTCGGTTCTCAGCCACGGGACAAAAGTGCCTCGTCCAGATCCTCCAGCACCTCCTCCAGCGTGCAGGGAGTCACGGTGTTGCGCACCAGCAAGGAAAACAGCCGCACCGCCCGCTCTCCGTCGTGCCCCACGGAGCACAAACGGTACGTCCCCAGCCCGAACATCTCCAGGTCGTACGATTCTTCTTCTCCCTCATAGCTACGCCACAGACGGCAGACCACCTGTCCCCAGTCGGGAATGGCATAGGCGGCACTCATAATGGCCTCACCCGAGGGCGGCAGGCAAGGGACATCCCGACCTCCGGATGAACGGCGAAAATTGAACATAGCTTTCTCCTCTCCTCCTCGGAGCTCCCGAGGAATTTGCTCACGGTTTCATTATAACACGCTCCCCACACCCCTGTTTTTCACACTTTTTCTTGCATTTTTGCAGTTTGACCGAAAAATCCGTCAATTTGGCCAATTTCGGACGAAAAACGCCGTCGAACGCCTCCGCTTCTCCTCGCATTTCCCCGTATAAAAGTTGATTTTCGCCGCATCACCAGGAATTACCGCTTGATTCTTTGCATAATTTCCTGTATAATTGTATAGAAACCGCCCGTTTCGGCCGGAATCACATCAATTCACCACATTTTGTCTCCTATTTTCGACAGAAAAACTTGTCCGTCAAACTTTTTTAGCCATTTCACCCATATACGGCTGATCAGATCCCAAAACACGCCGTCATAAAGTTTATCGATCAACTGCAATACATTTACAAGGAGTCCCTATGCATCCCTTCCGTTCCCCGAAATCTCACCGTCCCTCCCTCCCCCGTCTGCGCCCCATGGCCGAAGGGCTGCTTCTGGGCGGCCACAGTCTGCTCCTTCTGGCTCTGGAGGACTATGCCCTGCGATTGGCCAACACCCCGTCCGCCGACACCTTGCTGTATTTGGAGCATTTCGCCGGATCGATCTCTTCCTCTCTGGTGATCCTCTGGATGACCATCTTCGGTCTGGATTTGCTGGAGCGAAAGCACAGCCGCACACAGAGTCCGCCATACAGGCTCATTCTGCATGGGTAACTGCTCTGTATCCTTCAAATTTGGGTTTGTCGGTGAGTTAGGGTTGCAATCGAGCGGGGGTAAAGGGGGCGAAGCCCCCTTTACCCCCATCGTTGCCGCAGAGGGAAAGTGGGTGGCCTTACTCCGATAAGCAGCAATTTGAAATATCGACAACCTCCCCTTTTTCCCTGCCGCGTCATCCTCCGAGTCATACGCCCCCAAAACTTTGTGTTATTTTTAACAAATTTTTCAAAAGCTATTGACAATCATTTGATTATGTGTTATAATGCAAGCAACGAAACATTAGGAACCATGAAAGGATTATGCCATGAAACTTTTGATCGAACAAAAAGTCTTTTCCTTCCGCGATTGCTTTTCGGTTCTGGATGAGAGCGGGAACGAGCGTTACTACGTCAAAAGCGCCCTGTTCTCCTGGGGCAAAAAACTCTACGTAACGAACGCAGAGGGGCGCGAGGTGGCGTACATAGAGCAGCAGCTCTTCACCTTCCGTCCCCGCTATGCCGTCTATGCCGACGGCCGCCTCATCGGCGAGGTGGTAAAGGAATTTTCTTTTTTCCGTCCCCACTATACCGTAGAGGGAGCCAACTGGGACGTGCAGGGCGATTTCTGGGCTCACGACTACACCGTATCCCGCGACGGGCGCACCGTAGTCAGCATCCAAAAGGAATGGTTCACCTGGGGCGACTGCTATGTCCTGAACATTCGCAACCCCGCCGACGAGATCCAAGCCCTGGCCCTGGTGCTGGCCATCGACTGCGCCATCGAGCAACAGAACAATTGAAAACAGAAAAAGGAGTACGTATGGAGCCCATTCTGATCGCGAAAGATCTGAAAAAGACCTTCACCCTGTCCCGCAAGCAGCAACAGCTGGAAAAGACCAACCAAAAGGTCAAGGTGGCGGTGGATCACCTGTCCTTCACCGCCAACCGAGGTGAGATCTTCGGACTTCTCGGCCCCAACGGCGCGGGCAAGACCACCACGCTGCGTATGCTGGCCACCCTCATCCGTCCCGACGAGGGGGATGCCACGCTGGACGGCGTGAGCGTAACGCAGCAGCCCGATGCCGTCCGTACCCGCGTGGGATTCCTCACGGGTGAGCTGAAGCTGGAGGATTTCTTCACCCCCAACTACCTGTTCGACTTTTTCTCCGATCTCCACGGGGTGGATCCCGCCGTGGCCGCCCGTCGGAAGGCCGAGCTGTTCGGTAAATTCGGCATCGACCGTTTCGCCGAGGTCAAGGTGGCCAACCTGTCCACGGGCATGAAGCAAAAGGTATCGCTGGTCATCTCGGTTGTCCACGATCCCGACGTCATCATTTTCGACGAGCCCACCAACGGTCTGGACGTGCTGACCGCCAAGGTGGTCACAGATTTCCTCATGGAGCTGCGGGAGCGAGGCAAGACGGTGATCCTCTCCACCCACATTTTCAGCTTGGTGGAGAAGCTCTGCGACCGCGTGGGCATCATCATTGGCGGCCGTATGGTTGCCTGCGATACCCTCTCCGCGGTGTGCGGCGGCATGAGCCTGGAGGATCGCTTCTTTGAGCTGTACAAAACCCACGTGGGCGAGGAGGTGTGAGCATGAGGAACATTCTGACCATCATGAAAAAGGAGCTGCGCCGCTTCTTCGGGGATCGGCGTATGATCGCCACCCTGATCCTCCCCGGTCTGCTCATTTATATCATCTACTCCCTCATGGGCGGAGCGCTGTCCGAGAATCTGGGCGGCGGAGAGGACATAGAGTACCGCGTGCTGACCCACGGCTCCTCCGAGCTGATCTCGGCGGTGACTCTGAATGCGGGGGTGAATATCACCTACTACCGCTGCCCCGACTGCGCCGAGGAGCACGACCGCGACACCGCCGCCCAAGGCATCAACGAGGGTAGCTACCATGCCTACATGGTCATTCCCGAGGATTTCGATGCCAAGATCGCCGCCTACGACCCCGTATCGGGTCAGCCTGCCCCCGAGGTAAAGATCTACTACAACTCCTCCGACGCGGACTCCGCGACGGCCTACTCCACCCTGCTGGCTCTCCTGAACGCCCTGGAGTCCTCCATGGCCAACCGCTTTGACGTGAATATTTCCCAAGATATCGCCTTCGACGTGGCCACCGAGGAGGACATGACGGGTATGCTGTTCTCCATGCTCATGCCTCTGCTCCTGGTCATCCTCATGTTCTCCTCCTGCATGGCCATGACCTCCGAGTCCATCGCCGGCGAGAAGGAGCGCGGCACCATCGCCACCCTGCTCATCACCCCCATCAAGCGTCATGAGCTGGCGCTGGGCAAGATCGCCGCCCTGTCGGTCATGTCCCTCATCGGCGGCCTGTGCAGCTTTACGGGTGTCCTCCTTGCCCTGCCCAAGCTGGTGGGCGGCGAGGCCATGGGTGCCGTGGATGCCTCGGTCTACACCGTGGGCGATTACGCCATGATCCTGTGCGTCATCCTGTCCACCATTCTGGTCTTCGTGTCGGTCATCGCCGTCCTGTCCGCGCTGGCCAACTCGGTCAAGGAGGCCGCCACCCTGATTTCCCCCCTCATGCTGGTGGTAACGGTCATCGGTGTCAGCGGTATGTTCACCGGCGGCGCGCAAAATCCCGCCCTGTTTCTCATTCCCATCTACAACAGCGTCCAGTGCATCAGCGGGGTATTCTCCATGAGCTATGAGCCTATGCAGATCATCCTTACCGTAGCCGCCAATATCGTCACCGCAGGAGTGCTTGTGGTGGTGCTGACACGGATGTTCAACAGTGAGAGGGTTATGTTTAAGAAGTGAACTCTCACTTTCCGACAATCCCCCCTCAACCATCCCGCGATTGACATTCATCCCGAAATATGCTATCCTATAGGTAAAGTCCCCTCAAATTCCTCAAAGGAGACCCACCATGAACCCGACAAAGACCCGCATCAAGGATATTCTCTGGCACGGAGGCAAGGCTCTGCTCTGCGGCCTTCAGCTCTGGATCTTCCACTACGTCACCATGAAATCCGTGGGGAATCTCATGAGCTTCCTGTACACCGAGCTAGTCGTCCGCAAGGGCGAGCCCGCCGACGTGCTCCTGTCCTTCATCCACCCCGTCACCCTGATCCTCCTGTTCTTCTTTTTGTGGCGGTACTATGACAACGTGGACGACCGCAGCTTCAATCAGTTCTGCGAGACCTACAAGGACGTGACCAAGGCCCCCAACCTCCTGAAAGAGGTTCCCTACGCGGTGGGCCTCGTGTTGACCATCCTCTGCGCTACCCCCGTCATTTCGGCCTCCCTGATCCCTGCTCTGAAGTACACGGGGATGCGGCAGGGGGAGTGCGTCGCCGTGGCCGCTGCCGCCGCCCTTGTGCCGGTGGCGGGTCTCTCCATCCTGCGGCTCTACCGCCGCTCGGCGGTCTGGATCGTGCAGAAGGATCTCCGCACGGGCAACGAGAAGACCCGCTGGGGTCGCCGCATCTTCTACGCGGTGATCTTTTTCGGCTCCATCTGCGCGCTGATCTTTCTGGGATTTTCCACCCTCGTCCCCTCGCTGGGCTCCCTCATCCTCGGCATCATCCGCCTGCTCTGGAAGCCCATCCTCATCATCGGCGGCATCCTGTTTGGGTGGCTCTTCATCGTCCGCTCCATCCGCCGCATGCTGGATCGCCGCAAATTCCTGGAAACTCTGCGGCGCATGAGCCAGCGGGGTGAGCTCTCCTACGAGGTGCACGGCTCCCCCTACCTGTCGGTGATCTTCCCCGAGCGAGTGCAGTTCGGCCTCACCATCGTGGATGCCCCCCATCCCGAAAGCCGCGGAAGCCGGCGCGGAAAGGAGATCACCTACAAGGTGGCCTTCGCCAATTGCCGCTACCGCCGCGGCTTGGTGATCCTCTGCGAGGGCAATATCTACCGCTTCGTCTACTCCATCAACTTCCGCACCATCGCCTCCCACAACTGGGGCGGGCTGTCCGTAGCCTCGGCGCAGATCGTCTCCATGCCCGTGGCCTCCTTCCACACCAACCACTCCTTCGACTTTCCCGAGGGGGAAGGCAAGCGCATCCTGCTGGTGGACCCCGCGCCCCGTATGCTCTGCATGTACGGTCTCCGCGAGGGGGAGCTGATGACCTTGGACAACGACTCCGAGATATTCGGCTACACGGTGTACGGAAAAACCTCCTTCGTAAATTTGCTGGAAAGAACCTGATATTTCTTGACAGACACCCCAAAATGGTGTATAATACCATCGGGCGCCTCTGATGCCTCCTATGCGAGAGGATATCGAGGCGCCCGTATTTTCTCCCCGAAAGGAATCCCCACTATGCTCAAAGCCGTACTCTTCGACCTCGACGGAACCCTGCTCCCCATGGATCAAAACACCTTCATGAAGGACTACTTCGGCCGCCTTCTGCGCCGTCTTGCCCCCTTGGGCTACACCCCCGAGCAGTTCCTCGCGTCCATGCACGCGGGCATCGCCGCCATGGTGAAGAACGACGGCAGCCGCACCGGGGAGGAGGCCTACTGGGCCGCCTACTCCGCCGTCAGCGGAACCGACCTTGCCAAGGAGCTACCCATTCTGGAGGATTTTTACAACACCGAATTCGACGACGTGGCCGCCGTGTGCGGACACAACCCCAAGGCCGCCGCTCTGGTGCATAGCCTCAAGAAGAGGGGCGTCCGCGTGATTCTGGCCACCAATCCCCTGTTCCCCCGCATCGCCACCCAAAAGCGCATCCGCTGGGCGGGACCGGAGCCCGAGGACTTTGAGTTCTACACCACCTTCGAGGACATCGGCTACTGCAAGCCCAACCCCGCCTACTACACCGAGGTACTCCGCCGCGGAGGGCTGGACGCCGCCGACTGCGTCATGGTAGGCAACGACGTAGCCGAAGACATGATGGCGGGGGCGAAGGTCGGTCTGCGGGGATTTCTGCTGACCGATTGCCTCATCAACACCCCCGGCGCGGACATCGAGCAGTACCCCCACGGGTCGTTTGAGGAGTTGAATGCTTATATAGACAATCTGTTGGCAGAGGATTAAGCGGTAAATTGCTGTTTATCGGTGTGTTCGGGCATAACGCCTCGATATTTGATACCTCCTGTAGGGAGCGGTGCCCTCACCGCTCCGCAACCAATAAATCTCTGTTTTCATCCATCAGACAGTGGATTTTGAAGCCGAAAACCCATAACAAAACGGCATGTTTTTTGTGACGGAGCGGTGAGGGCGCCGCTCCCTACGAGGTTATTCGCAACCCTAACCCACCGACAAACCCAGTTTTAAAGTCCAAAGTATAAAACCCGCCTGCCACGGATCATGCCGTGGTGGGCGGGTTTTTCGATTCGGCTTTACGCCATGGTCTCCAGCATCTTCTCGGTCACGGCGTAGCGAAGCGCCTCGCCGCCGAGATACCGTTCTGCCTCCTCCAGCATATACGCCCCCATGCGGTAGCACTCGGCTCCTGCCGAGCCCGCGATGTGGGGGGTGAGGATGACGTTTTCCAGCTCGTAGAAGGGGTGTCCCTCCACGGGGGGCTCGGGGTCGGTCACGTCCAGCACGGCGGTGCGGGCAGGCTCCTCCCGAAGAGCGCGGATCAGGTCGGCCTCCACCACCTGCGCACCTCGCCCCGTGTTGATGAATACACCGTTTTTCGGCATACGGGAGAAGTGCTCGTAGCGGAGCATTCCCTTTGTGGCGGGGATGTTGGGGGTATGGTTGGAGACGGTCAGACAGGTCTCAAAGATGAAATCAAGGGAGGCAAGCTCCACCCCCAGAGCGGCGGCCTTCTCAGCCGAACAGTAGGGGTCGTAGGCGTAGACCTTCAGACGGTAATCCTTCAGCCGCTCAGCCACCCCCGCGCCGATAGCACCCAGACCGATGAGGCCTACGGGAGTATCGTAGTTGCCGCGGAAGGAATTGAAATGAGCGGCGGCCTCCCCCCGATGGGCGGCGGAGCGGGAGCAGAGGCGAGAAGACCCGAAATAGCCCTTATTGGCCAGAATGATCTGAGCCACGGTGTACTCAATAACGGGGACGCTGTTGGCCATCCACGCCGAGACCACGGTGACACCGTTGCGGATCAGGGGGCGTGCGAAGGCCTGTACGCTTCCCGCGCCGTAGAAGACCACCTTCAGATTGGGCAGGTGAGTAGAAATCTCCTCGTCTGTCATGACGGGGAAGCCCCACGTGGAGAACAGCACCTCCACGTCGGTGAGGCGGTCGGCCAGCACGTCCTCCTTGGTGAAGACGGCGGGAGACAGCTCGAACAGGCTTGCGATGGCCTCTGCGGTGGCGGTGTCATAAACGCGGGCAATACCGGCCTCGCGGCCTTGGTTGAGGTAAGCGGCTTTTTGCATAGTGCACTCCTTTCAGCGGTTACAGGCTTTCGGTGATCTCCCGAAGGGAGGCGGCCTCCCGCGCCAGCAGGGCGGGATCGTCGCCGGGGACGAACTCCAGCAGGAGGGGCTTGTCTGCCCACCCGGGAATATGGGACAGGTACTCCCGCCAGAGCTCCTTACCGTCCAGCAGAGGGCGGCGGCTGTGGTCGGGATTCCAGGTAAAGACGTGGCAGAGATCCACGTAGGGCGCGACCAGCTCCAGATCCGACAGGATCAGCTCTTGGGGCTTGGCGAATTCGGGCTGCCAGTAGAGTCGGCAATTGGGCTCGTCCACCTGCTTTACGAGGAGCCGAGCCGTCTCACCCTCGTCGGTCAGGGTGCCGTGGTGGTACTCGAAGGCTACGGTGATTCCTTCCTTGGCGGCCATACGGCAGACCGTCTTGGCCTCTGCGACCCACGCGCGGAAGGTGCCGACCGTGGTAGTCGCAGTACCCGACGTACCCGCCCAGATGCGGATGACAGGCGCGCCCAGAGCACAAGCGGCGGCCAGGTAGGGGGCGAAGTCCTGCCCCGCGCCCAGACGGTAGTAGGAGCCGTAGGAAGAGACGGTCAGCCCCGCCTCACGGGTCATCTCCCCCACAAGGCGGGCGTTGGCGAGGTCGGTCTGGGGAACGTGGATATCGCTGCCCCACTCGATGCAGGCAAGCCCCGCGTCACGGACAAGGGGAATGATCTCTGCGGGGGTGAGCTGGCGGTAGGTTACAGAAACAAGGCCGAGGGTAGGCATAGATTACCTCCATAAATTTGTTACTTGCATTATAGTACAGAGTGGGTGTTTTGTCAATGGGATTGAGAAAATTCCACGTGGTAAAGCGATGTTTTTCATTCTGTTCGCGCGCATGTCACCCGGTATCCCCGACTCCTCCCCACCTTCTCCTCAACCTCCCGGATGAGCGCCAGCTTTTCCAGCAGACGAAGCATGCTGTAGGTGGCCTTGCCGCGGATGCCCGTGGCCTTGGCGTATACGGCGGCGGTGAAGGGCGGACAGTTCCCTTCCCCGTCGGAGGAGGACAGAACGGGCGGAAGGAAGTACGCGGCGTAGTCCTCGGGGGTGGCAAGGGTCACGTCCCCCAGAAGGGCAGTGGGAAAACGCTCGTAGCGATTCGAGCCCCGCTTGCCGTCCCGACTCCAGCCATCCGCCAATCGGTACTCCTCCACCTCCAGCAGGAGTAGCCGCACCGACAAGCGCGGATTCCCGATGAAGTCCGAAAGCCAGTACAGCTCCTTGGCCACGTCACGGACACGCCCCCGCTTGGGGGACTTGTGGCGGCTGAGGATGCTTCCGTCGGCGGGATCGATCCAGGACAGGTACTTCACGGCAGGGATGGGATGCACCACCGTCACGCGGCAAGGGGTGTGGGTCAGATACCACTCCACCTTGGACTTCAAGGGGAAAAATCCCCCCGTCTGTACCTCCATGATGTGCCCATCGGTCAGGATATCCGCCACCATGCGGCGAGCCTTCCCCCCGGAGTCCTCCTCCCCCGCCCGCAAATCCGCCACAGGCCGCTCATGGCAAGCCTCGTCGGGGCAAAGATAGAGCTTAACGGCGGCATGAAGCCGCTTTTCCCGCAACGTACCGATGTGAGGTGTGTTTTCGGGGGAAGTGTGCTTTCCCATGCGGTATTTGGTGGAAAGCATGACCTCATCGGCAACGGCCTTGAAGCGCAGAGCCTCGGCAGGGGTAACGGCACCCTCAAACGGAATCGGTGTTTTGGACATAACAGAGGCTCCTTTCAAATGCGTAAATTTGGGTTTGTCGGTGAGGGGGCACGGCCTCCGGCGGCTTAGAACCTTTTTGAAAACATCCTCGCTTACGCTCGGGGCAAATTTGCCTACGGCAAAGTTTGCGAAGGTTCTAAG
>JAZOOM010000255.1:0-8619 GCA_045655025.1 Eubacteriales bacterium
TGAGTTTATCCTCCTCTTAGCATAAATTTATGCTCCAACCTTACCTCATCTGAGAGGGTATGTGGTAAGGCCACACATATACTCCTATATAATATCACACTTTCCTTGAATTTGCAAGAGTTTTTTGAAAATTTCTTTTAAAAATATCCGTGAAATTTCCATAGACAAAGGGATGACATTTTAGGCACAATCACCAACACATCCCAAGGCTCCAATCCTCCCTTGACAAATTCCGGCCCGTATGGTACAATAGAGTCAGATAATCACCCCAAAACGGAGGAACCGATCATGAATCAAATCAATAAGGCCGATATCGGCATTATCGGCGCCATGCAGATCGAGGTAGAAGCCATCTGCGCCGCCATGGAGAATACCCAATCCGAGACCGTGGGCAATATGACCTTCGTCTACGGCGACCTGCTGGGCAAGAAGGTCGTCTGCGCCAAGTGCGGCATCGGCAAGGTGTTTGCCGCCATGTGCGCCCAGACCATGATCCTGAAGTACGCCCCCGACTGCATCGTCAACAGCGGCGTGGCAGGCACCCTGTCGGACACCCTGTCCATCGGGCAGATCGCCCTGGCAGATCAGGTCGTCCAGCACGACATGGATACCTCCCCCATCGGTGACCCCGTGGGTCTGATCTCGGGCATCAATATCATCTACATCCCCTCCGACCCCGCCGTGACCGACAAGCTGGCCGCCGCCGTGGCAAGCGAGAGCGTGCCCTATCAAAGAGGCACCGTCGCATCGGGTGACCAGTTCATCTGCCAAAGCGAGGTCAAGGCCCGCATCAAGTCCAATTTCGAGGCCGAGGGTAAGCCCGTCATCGCCTGCGAGATGGAGGGAGCCGCCATCGGTCAGGTGTGCTACGTCAACCGCGTGCCCTACGGCATCCTCCGCGCCATCTCCGACGGAGGCGACGAGCAGGCCTTCGCGGACTACCCCACCTTCTTGGCCGCCGCCGCTAAAACCGCCACCAAGGTCATGCTGCGGTTCGTGGAGGATTGGCAGTAAATCCGCCCATACCAAAAGCCACCCGACACGTCGGGTGGCTTTTCGCGTATAGGGAGATCAATCCTCCCGCTTTCTCATAAGGCAGTACGCCGCCGCCCACAGGCTGACAGCCAAGCCGCCGACCGCCGCCGCGCCGCAGCCCGTCTTCTCGGCGGAGGTATCCGCCACGGTCTCGGTAGGAGCGTCGGTCGTCTCGGGAGCCGTCGTGCTCTCCTCGGCGGGGACGTTGGTGGTCTCGTCGGTGGGAGCCTCGGTAACAGGCTCAGTAGGAGCATCGGTGGGTGCCTCGGTGGGTGCTTCGGTCTCCACGGGGATCTTCCCCTCGGCATCTGCCAGCGTGGCTACAACGAAGTCCTTGGCAATGAAGTCGGTACCGTTGAACTTGTAGGCAATGATATCCTTGCCGTGTGCGTCCAGCGAGTCGATGGCACAAGGCAGCAGACCCAGCTCCGCGCCCACGGTCGCCTCCCAATCGGTGGCATCGAGACGGATGTTCTCCTTGCCGCCCACGGTGCATTTCTCCTTGATCTGCACCAGCGACCAAGGAATGTAGACCTCCATGGTGTAGGAGTCGGTTCCCTCCACGTGGCCCTTGTTCGCACCCGTGATGACGTCCGACACCAGACCGTCCGCGAAGTTGTGGCGGTAGGCGACAATGGATCCGTCCTTCATAGAGCCAAAAGAGAAGAACACACCCTCTGCCTTGGGACCCTTCAGAAGCCGACCGGGATTGATGGCCAGCTCCAGACAGTCGATCCCCACCCAATAGCCGTTTTCATCCCGCCACGAGGGAGTGGAATCGTTGATGGTACCGGCGTAGTAGAGGCCGCCCTCATCCCACGCCAAATGCCAGACCACAAAGGAGTCTCCCACCTCACCGACCCAAGCGGCGGCGGTGGTCTTGTCCATGGTAAAGGTGCAGTTGTATTCGCCCTCCTCCACCACGCCGTCCACGGTGGGACTTCCGTAGGGAATGATCATCTCAAATTCTGCCTCGGCGGCGGCGGGCAGAGCGGTCAGAGTCAGGCAAGAGGTCAGCAGTACCCATGCAGTCAGGATGAAAACCATTTTTTTCATAGACAGTCTCCCCCTTTATTCCCCGTCGGCAGCGGCGGGCACCTGCACGTGCAGCTCGCAGTACTGGGGCAGGTGATCCGACATGTAAATGCCGTCGCGGTGGTAGTGGATGTTCTCGTAGCGAACCGCGGTGAAATGCTCGTCGGTATAGAAAACGTAGTCAATGGGCTTCTTGGCGGGGTTATACTTTTCGCCCTCCTGCCACGAAGAGGTCATGGAGGCCCACGCGTCGGGGGACACCGTCCAGGTGGCATCCTCACGGGCATCCGAGAAGTTGCCCGTGATCTTATTGCCCTGACTGTCGGTAAAGGTGCTGATGCCCAGGATATTCTTGTACATAGCGTAGACGTTGTCGGCGGAGCTGGTCTTAGCCTGGTTGAAGTCACCCGTCATGACCATAGGCAGATCGGGCAGGGTCTGAATGAACTCCAGAATGACCCGTACCTGAGCGGTACGGATGGCGCGGCCGTCGGTAGAATTGTTGTTGCCGTTGTGGTCCAGATGGGTGTTCAGGTGGATGTACTCAAAGCCGGTAACCTTGTCGCGGAGGTGGGCCCAGGTACAGATACGGGGATAGTTGGCATTGGGGAGAGAGGAACCCGCCACGTCGGGAGTCTCGGACAGCCAGAAGGTGCCGGAGTCCACCAGCTCGAACTTGTCCTTGCGGTAGTAGATGGAGCTGGCCTCACCGCCGGGGGTACGGCCCTCGCCAACTCCCGCGTAGCTATCGTTGAAGGAAACGTTGTCCATCCACTTGATCCAATTCACCGTGACCTCCTGCATACCGATGGAATCGGGCTGACGGTCGTCCAGCAGGTCGCGGAACATCTCGGCACGGAGAGCGAAGTCCACCGAGGTACCGTTCTCGGTCTGGATATTGAAGGACATGACCTGCAGGGTGTAATTCTCCATGGTACGGTCGTAGACCTTATAGGTATCCTCCCCCGCCAGCTCGACGGCCTCTGCCTCGGTGGCCACGAACGTAGCCTCAGCAATATCCACCGACTCGCCATCCTTGGCGGCGCCTGCCTCAAAGCAGAGGTAGAACACCGAGAGATCCTCGGTGAAGGAGGTCAGATCGAAGTAGATATACTGCCAGTCCCCGTGCTTCTCCATGCGGTCGGAGAGAAGGGCGGCGTTGACGTTGATCTGGCGCACGGAGGTACCTGCCTGGAGTCCGAAGCTACGGCTCCACAGCTCGCCCATTCTGACCTTGAGAACCAGGTAGGGATACTCGGTGGTCTTGGGCATGATGCCGTTTGAATCCTCCACCAGCTTGGCCAGCTCCAGGTACACCGTGGGCTTACCGCTGTTGACGGCCTTGATCCCCTGGGTAGACAGGCGCAAAACCTTGCCCTCTGCCCCGTCATCCACCAGCTCAAAGCCGCACTTGGCGGGGCGGCTGAAGTAGTCGGTCAGCTTTTTGCCGTCCAGGATATCCATGTCTACGGTAGACATAAGGGTGGGCGCCTCGGTCTCGGGCTCGGTGGGCGCTTCGGTAGTTTCCTCCGCGGGGGCATCCGTGGGAGCTTCCGTAAGCTGCTCCGTGGGTACCTCGGTGGGAGTATCGGTAGGAGCTTCAGTAGCGGGATCGGTGGGGGTGTTCGTCTCGGGCAGGGCGGGGGTGGTGTCAGCCTCGGTATCGTCTCCGTCACAGGCGGTCAACGCCAGACACAGACACAGGGTCAAAAGCCCCGCCAGCCACAGAAATCGGGTAAAACGCTTCATAAGATTCCCTCCTTTGGGAAAAGACTACCATGATTATAACACATCCCCCTCGGTTTGTCAAGAAACCAACGGCTCTGTCGCCCCTCCTTGCAAAAGTTTTTTCACAAAATCCGCAAAAGACCTTGCAATTTCCAAAATTATGTTGTATAATATGGCTGACCGTAGGATACACTCTGCGGGAATACGAATCTTTTCCTGGGCAAGAAAGGAATTACATCATGGCAAAAAAGAACGCAGCAATCATCGGTTACGGCGGCATGGGCGGCTGGCACGGGGATTTCCTCAAGAACAGCGACGTCGTCAACCTGATGGGTATTTACGATATTAAACCCGAGCGATGCGCTCTGGCAGAGTCCAAGGGCATCCACGCCTACGCCTCTCTGGAGGAGCTTTTGGCCGATCCCGCCATTGATTTCGTCACCATCGCCGTCCCCAACGATATGCATAAGCCTCTGGCTCTGCAGGCCCTGGCCGCCGGCAAGCACGTCATCTGCGAGAAGCCCGTCACCCTCTCCTCGGCTGATCTGCAGGAGATGATCGACGCATCCAAGGCCGCAGGCAAGCTCTTTACTGTCCACCAGAACCGCCGCTGGGACGGTGAGTTTCTGGTCATGCGGGACATCTACAACAGCGGTGAGCTGGGTCCCGTGCACCACATCGAGTCCCGTTGCCACGGCTCTCGCGGCATCCCCGGCGACTGGCGTCAGCTTCCCGAGCAGGGCGGCGGCATGATCCTGGACTGGGGTATCCACCTCATCGACCAGATCATGGGCATCGTCAAGGATAAGGCCCTCAAGAAGATCTGGTGCAAGTGCGATCACATCACCAACGAGCTGGTGGACGACGGCTTCAAGCTGGAAATGTACTTCGAGGGCGATCTTTCCGTCCACGTGGAGGTAGGCACCTCCAACTTCATCGGTCTGCCCCGCTTCTACATGATCGGCCGCGACGGCGCCGCCCTGATCTCCGACTGGGGTCAGCCCGCCCGCGTGGTCTGGTGCCACAACTACAACGAGAAGGAAGTGGTTCCCGGGGTCACCGCCGCCGGCATCACCAAGACCATGGCTCCCAGAAACGAGCAGTCCATTTCCGAGAAGTTCATCCCCCAGCCTCACGCCGACGTGCATGACTACTACCGCAACTGGGTACGCGCCATCGACGGCGAGTGCGAGCAGATCGTCACCCACCACGAGATGATGGTGGACATGAAGATCATGGAGGCCGCCTTCGAGTCCGACCGCACGGGTATGCCCGTTGAGGTGGATCTGAAGTTCTGATCTATCCGAACGCCATAAGAAAAGAATATCCGATTTTCTCTGCGTTTTCAGCGAAGAAATGACGAACACAAAAAATCGGCAGAGAGTTTGTGTTCTCTGCCGATTTGTGTTCTGATGCGGTGACACCGTAGGGCGGGGCGTATTTGCTTGCAAATGGGATCCCTCTATGAAAGGTCGGCGAAGGGGTATGGGCTTTGCCTCATGCCTCTCGCAGTACAAAGGCAAAGCCATTGATGAAAGGAGAAGGAATATGAAAAAAGCGGCAAAAGCACTTACGATTATCAGTTGTATCCTTTCGGGTATGCTGTGGTTGTTAGGAATACTCACATTACTGTTTAATATTTTGGGGCTCTGGGGCCCATGGCATCTTGCGGGATTTGGATTTATCTTTTTCATTCCCGTACCCATCGTCCCCGCAATTCTTTCCATCATCTTCTCCTGCATCCAAAAAGAAAAGAAGCTGATGATTCTGAATTCCGTTTCCGCGGCAGTTTCGATAGGATTCATTTTCCTCACCGTATTCGTATCGTCCACATGGTTTTGGTAAAAGCTTCCTACCCCTTTTTGAGTACGGCTCTTGACAAATACCCGAAAGGAGTATACTAGTGACACGCGGCACAGCCGCTCAACCCACAACGCGAAAGGAGAATCACTATGAAGCGTTTTCTTTCCATCCTCCTGCTGCTCTCTCTTCTTGTCTGCGCCTTCGCCTCCTGCGACACCCTGACCGCCGCCGCGGCCATAGCCAAGGCCGAAAAGGCCCTGGAGGAGAAGCCCTACACCGTCACCATGTCCATGGACTTTGACTGCGAGGACAAGAACCTCAACACGGTTTTCGACGCCCTGTCTCTGGAGTTCCCCGTCACCGTGGACGGTGAGAACCTGCACATGGATATGACCACCGAGGTCATGGGCTTTACGACCGGCATCACCATGACGGTCGTGGACAAGGTGCTGTACGCCAACACCACCGTTATGAACCAAAGCGTCAAGCTCAAGGCCACCCTCACCGAGGAGAACTACGAGGAGTTCATCAAGAACAACAACGCCGAGCTCCCCGTCACCACCGAGAACTTTGAGACCCTGACCATGGAGGTCAAGGACGGCAAGCAGATCGTCACCTGCAGCGGCATCACCACCGAGGGTCTGACCGCCATGAACGACCTGCTCTCCGACGCCCTCACCGCTATGGGTGCCGAGGCCGCCGCGGGGGATCTCACCATGGTCGCCACCATCTCCGACGGGCTCTTTGAGTCCATGGCCCTGACCGCCACCTACACCGTAACCGCGGGCGGCGAGACCCACACGGTCTCCCTGACCATGAACGCCAAGTATACCTACGAGGGTATTCAGCCCATCACCGTCCCCGCCGATGCCGACAGCTACAAGGACGTCAGCTTCGACGAGATCGTAGGGGAGTAATTTCCTCAAACGCATAACGAAAAGGTGACCTGTCACAGGACGGGTCACCTTTTGTATTGGGTTGAGGATCACCGCCCGCCCCGATGCCCACCGCCGCCGCCGTGGCGACCGCCGCCACCGCTGCTACTACTGGAGCGAGGCGAATAGGTACGGGTCGTATACTCCCGAACAAATCGATCCGACTCATGAGTCAGATCCAGCTTGGCAAAGCGATCCAGCGGATAATCCACCGAGGCCTTCCTCTTTTTGTAGGAGGCCACAATGCTCGCGCGAACGGCCAGGGCAATGAGGAGAGCGACCACCGCGGAGATCGCGATGACGACTGCCCAAGGCGCGCCCACACGCCCCGTAAAGGCCGTGGCGGACATTTCAAAGAAGGCCACCGAGCCCTCGTAGACGTATCCGGTCTTGAGGTTGTTGTACACGTCGGAGGTGTCCAGTATGTAGTCAACCTCCTTTTGGCTGATGGCGTAGTTGGCCTCGCCGTAGGTGTACATATTGTAGAAGTAGGTGTCAATGGGGTACTCATAGGTCACCACCAGCAAAACGGCATCGGTGCCTCGGATGTTCTGCACGCGGGTGCAGTAGTCGTCACCGTAGAAGTCGTCGTAAGAGCCCTTGGAGCGGTAGGTGGCCATGTACAGCTCTACCCCCGCCTCGGCGGACAGCTCTTCCAGCAAGGTGGCCAGCGCCGCCTGCTCGCCGGGGTTCAGCATCCCCTCGGGATCGTAGACCCGCCCCGCCTCCGCCTCCGCCGATACCGACAGAGCCAAGCACACGAACAGGCACAGGACGACCAGCAGAAGGGCCGCCGTCTTTTTCATGACAGACAGTTTCATCAGAACAGCACACCTCCGATCATGGACAGTATAGCCGTTGCAGGCACCGCGATGGCCGCCATAAGGGCCGCCAGCTTGCCCTGGCTCACGGGAAGCTCACCGTAGATCTTCCCCGTGGAGGCATTGATGGCGAAGGTGTACACCTTGCCGTCCTTGTGGGTGTAGGTCAGAACCCAAATGGGCAGAAGCGCGTACTCCCAATGGCTGGACAGAATGTTGACGTTCACTGCCTCGGGCGTGACGGTGGTGTAGGCCTCCCGCACCGTGGTGCGGAGTAGAGCGGAGGTATAATGATGCATCCGCTCCCGTACCTCCTCCGACAGAGCATCCCGCTCAATGTCCCGCTTCTTGGCAAAGAAGCCCGACAGGTAGGGCATGGAGAAATCCGCCAGCTCCTCCGAGGGGTAGGGCAGAACCCCCTCCAGCATCTTCTTGTCCGCGTCCGACAGGGCGCAGGTGACGATATCCTCGAAATGGATATCACCCGCCCGCTCCAGTTTGTAGACCCGGGTCTCGGTGTACTTGTAATCTCCCATGCGCCAATGGCGGACACGGGTGGCCTCGAAATCGGTAGACCCCTTCGCGTCGGCATCCGTGACCCAGAAGGGGTAGTAAACGCCTTGAATTTGCTGGGCGTGGGCACGGGTCTTAAAAGCCTTGGGCAAAAAGAGCTTCTTCTTGCACCATTTGAGGAAAATGTCCTCCGCCTCCTCGCGGGTAATGCGGAAGGGGATGACCTTGTTGGGCTGAAGCTGACCCGACAGCCGTCCCGCGTGAACCACGGGGTTGTGGCAGTAGTAGCAGAAGTCGGCCACGGTGTTGTCATCGGCCACCACCTCGGCGCCGCAGTTGGGGCAGGTGAACAGGTTCATCTGCTCACAGTAGGCTTCACCGTCGGCGCGCTGCTTTTCGGCGGCCTCGGCCGCGCCCGCGTTCGTCAGCTCTGCCTCGTCAAACTCGGAGAGACAGAACTCGCAGGCGAATTTTTGTTTTTCAGGATCGAAGCCAAGACCCGCCCCGCAACAGGGGCATTGGTAGGCTACGGTTTGGTTGGTTGACATGGTATGTGCTTCCCTTCTTTTGGTTTAGGGATTCAAATTTGGGTTTATCGGTGAGTTGAGGGCACGGCCTCCGGCGGCTTAGAACCTTTTTGAAAACATCCTCGCTTACGCTCGGGGCAAATTTGCCTACGGCAAAGTTTGCGAAGGTTCTAAGAACTCCAAAAACTTTCAAAAAGTATTGTAAAATAATCCTTTTTTGAA
>JAZOOM010000256.1:0-12191 GCA_045655025.1 Eubacteriales bacterium
GATGGCATCAAGGGATTCGGCTTCCTTTTGGCTTTCCAGTTGATCCTCGTACTGTCCGCGGCGGGAGCAGGAGGCAAGGGAGGAGAGCAGAAGGAGGGCGGATAGGGTGATGAGCAGGGCTTTTTTCATGGTATAGAATTCCTTTCTTGAAACAGAAATTACTCGGTAGGCGGGATGATCTCGTACATCCGCTCGGGGGCGTTGATATCCACCATCACCGCGGTCCCGTCCTCCAAGGTCAGCTTACCCGTGACGGTATAGCCGTACTCGTCGGCGGTGTAGATCTCCCACTCTGTGATAGGCTGGCAGGTACCATCGTAGAGGAAGAACTGTTTTTGCTCTTTGCCTACTGTGACCACGGCGTAGCGGTCGTAGGCGGGATCGGCGTGGAGGGTGGTGACGCTGATACCGGGCTTCATGTCCGTACCGTACTTGTAAAGAAGCATGCGGTAGGACAGGCGGAAATCGTCGTCGCTCAGATCGTCAAACAGGTGGGCGCGGGCTTGTGCGGCTTTTTCACGGAGGGCGGACAGCTTTTGTGCGTGGATCTCGGCGTCCACCTCTGTCCCCTCGGCGTAGCGGTAAGCCCCCAACAGGACGGGGCGGTAGGCGGCGTTGAGGTTGACGTTGCTGGGTCCGCGGGAGGTGCTGTAGTAGGTCTTGTTCTCGCTGACGGTGGTGAGGTCAAGGCCGCCGATGTAGATACTGCCGCCGCCCTTGATGCTCCCTTCGCTGTCGGTGATGGTGAAATCCACGAAATTGTCCTGTACACAAGCGCGGGGATAGCAGGGGTATTGCCACAAAAGCACCGTGTCCTCGGTCAACGTCACCGACTGCCCGAGGCGGGCAAGCTCCTCTTTGCTGTTTACGTTGAGGAATTCATTGGCCATTTCATAACCCGACTCGTTGTTTTTCGCGATATGCCAGTAGGGGCGGCCGTTCAGCTCCTGCTGAAGGGCCTCGGCAAGGGCTCCGTCGGCACTTGGGGTGACCGTAATGGTCTCCCCGTCACGGCAAGTGAAGCGGAGCAGGATGAGCCGCTCCCCCATGATGGCGCGGACGGCATCCACCGAGACGGAGGGATCGGGCAGGGTATAGCCGTCCCCCTCGTCAAAGCCTCGGCTTGCGCTGAGCCGCTGTACCTTGACAATGGAGGGATCCTCCACCCAGTCCGCATCGGGGGAAAGGGGGCTCTGGGTCTCGGGGGGGTCTGTCGCCACCCCGGGGTCGGAGCGCAGGGCGGGCAGGAGCACGGCTACCATACCAACAGCCAAAACAGCGACACAGGCGGCTACGATCAGAATTCGCTTCATGAGCAAACCGTGGCGGTGCTTTCTGAACACGGCCTCGGGATAAGCGGCCATGAGGACGTATTTCTCATCCAGATGCTCGGTGAGGCGGCGGGCTTTATTCTGTTTCATATTGATATCCCTCCCTTATGAGATGCTCGCGGAGCTTTCCCCGCATGACGAACAGACGTTGGTAGATGTTGTTTTCGGTATAGCCGCTCATTTTGGCGATGGCACGCACCGAATCCAGATACCAGTAGCGGCGGGTGAAAATCACGGCGTCACGGTCGGATAGGGTGTCCATAAATTCAGATAGGATGCGGTGAAGCTCCTCGCTGTAGGTCTCGTCGGGGAGCGCGATATCCTCTAAATACTCGCCCAACTCGGACAGGGGTACGCAAGCCTCCTGTGGGATCCGCTTGGCGGCGGAATCACGCTCGCGGCGGTTGAGGGCGATGTGGCGGACGACAGTCAGAGCATAGGACAGCAGGGACGCGGGACGGTTGGGGGGAATGGATTCCCAGATCTTCAGATAGGTGTCGTTGACGCATTCCTCGGCATCCTGGTCGTTATGGAGTACGTTCTTGGCAATGCGCAGACATGAGCGTCCGTACTTGGCTTGGAGCTGTGCAAGCCCATCCTCGGAACGGGCAAACAGCAGACCAATGATCTCCTCATCGCTGAGGGGAGGTCGGGGGACGGCGGTGGTCACGGGGATCACTCCTTTCATGTAGATTTTGTCCTTCACTTATGATGACAGATTTTCGGGGATGTTTCTTAGGAAAATTCTTGATCTTTTGAAAATTTTTCGGTTTGTACCGATTATAGCATACTTCACCGTCGCAAAAAATACCCCATCGGCACGATTTTTTTGGGGGCGCAAAAAAGAACAGCCGCCAAGCGACTGCTCAGCGGCTGTTCGGTAATTCATTCTTCCTCTTTGGGTAGCTCCAAAAAGGTCACAGTGCCATTTTGAAGATCGACAAGAGCATGGATAGCTGTTTGGCGTTCATCCCCCTCAAACTCTTGATTATAAAAATTCTTGCAGTTTTCATGGGTGTTGAAGCTGAAATAGATGACCTCGCCGTCCATTTCAAAACCATCCCGGTTGATGCGGACGGGAATTCCCTTGTAGGTAAGTTGGAAAACACATTCCTCGGAAGCAGTATTTGCACCGACGTACGTGCGGTAAATTTTGCCCGCCGTTTGGGTGTCAGCGTCCTCTATCCGAACTACAGGGCTCCCCGGTCTCGTTTCTTTGTGCCATGTATAGGTATAATAATCCTTGAGTGGATCCTCCTTCATTTCCTCTTCGGTCAGATCGCGGGTGTGATAAATGTATTCGCCCGACAGATAAACCTCCCCATAGATTTCGTTCAGCGTGTATCGCTCGCCAGTCTTAAAGCTGTATGCAAATCGGCGGAGCGAAGAAGCGTCTTCATCTTGTTCATGAAGGATCATGTACTGATCGTTGTATTGATCCACGTAAACATCTTCCCAAAAAAGTTCGGGATCAGAAAAATTCAAATCGGTTTTATAGAGTGTATACCGGTTGTCTTTCGTTGAATAAAAGATCTGATCGTTGACGAGCACCGCAAAACTTATATCTACATCCCCCGAAATGCAGGTTTCTTCTTTGGTGTTCATGTCCAGAGTGTAAACAGAGCCCATGGACTCCGTATTTACGTAATGACCCCAATGAAAGTACAGTACGTTATCCTTTTCATATAGCACGTCAACCACATCGAAATACGCGTGACCGTCTGCACGGTAGCAGGCAACGTCCTTGACCTTTTCAATGTTGTTGCGTTGGAAATCACAGCGGTAGACACCGTATTCATCCAAACCGGTATTGGCATAGAAATAAATATGTTCATCGCTTACGTATTGGATATCCGCCCCATACTTCCAAATACATTCCTCGGTATGGTCACAAAGCGGATCGCTGCACCAACTACTGAAATTGCCGGTCAGCTTGTTATAAAAATATGGAATTGGGGTGTGGTTTCCATCATAGACACGACCCGTGGGGATCATGGTGGGGAAATTCAGTTTTTGTCCCGTGCTTTTGTAAACAGCACTCAATTCTTCCGCAGTCTTCCCTTCGTAAAAGGGTGTGCTGCCTGTTTTCAGCATGACGGGTGTCTCGTAGTCGGGGGCGTTATCGCCCGTGATGTTGCCGTTGGTTTCGGGTATGGCATCGAGAGATTCGGCTTCCTTTTGGCTTTCCAGCTGATCCTCGTACTGCCCGCGGCGGGAGCAGGAGGCGAGTGAGGTGAGCAGGAGGGTGGCTGTCAAGATGATGAGTATTGCTTTTTTCATGGTATCGGGTTCCTTTCCTGATTCATTCGGTAGGTGAGATGAAGGTGTACATCTGCTCGGGATGGTTGATATCGACCAGTACCACCGTGCCATCCTCCAAGGTCAATTTGCCTGTCACAGTACGGCCATACTCGTCGGCTGTGAAAATTTCCCACTCCGTGATGGGCTGGCAGATGCCGTCATAGAGGAAAAAGCTTTGCTTTTCGTCCTCCGACCAAAGCTCCACGCAGGTGTAGCGATCATAGGACACATCGTGATGAATGGTGAACGTGGAGATACCGTAAAACCTGTCCGTCTTGTAGCGGAGAAGCAGTATGCGGTAGGACAGGCGGAAATAGTCCTCGCTCAGGTCATCGAACAGCCCTTGGCGGACTCTTTCCGCCTCACTATGCAGAGTGGCCAGCTTGGCGGCGTGGGTGTCGGCATCCACCTCGCTCCCCTCGGTGTAGCGGTAGGCACCCAGCAGGACAGGGCGGTAGGAGGCGTTGAGGTAGACGTCTGTCCTCCCCGCACCGCCGCCATAGTAGGTCTTGTTCTCGCTGACCGTAGTCAGGTCGAGGCCGCCGATGTAGATACTGCCGCCTCCCGTGATGCGCCCTTCGCTGTCCGTGACCGTGAAGTCCACGAAATTGTCCTCTCTACAGGGGCGGGGAAGATCGGGATACTGCCAGACCAGCACGGTGTCCTTCGTAATGGTGACCGACCGGCCGAGGAAGGCGCGCTTCTCCTCGGTATTCACCTTGAGGTATTCATCAGCGGGATAGTATTCCTCCTTCTCCGGGTTCCATACCGACCAGCACGGGTATTGGTTATACTCGATCTGCACCGTCTCGAACAGCGCACCGCCCCCATCGGGGGTCACGGTGATCCGCTCACCCTCCCCGCATCTGAATTGCAACAGAATGAGCCGTTCCCCCAGCCGCTGTTCGGTCTCTACCGTAACCGTATCATCCTTGGCCGTAGGGACATTTGCTGTGTCAAAATTACCTCCCACACTCAACCGCTGTACTTGCACAATAGTGGGATCCTCCACCCACTCCGCATCGGGAAATGGCGTGGCGACACTCTCACTCTCGGCCGTGGGGGGCGTGTCCACACCGGGATCCGACAGCATAGCCGGCAGGAACGCCGCCGTTACCCCTACGGCCAACAGAGCCACACAAGCGGCGATCAAAAGCATTCGTCGGAGGCGGTTGCCTGTTCGGTGTACGCCTCCGCGGGTGAGTTCCTCCCGTTTTTGCAGGACCTCCTCATAGATGCGGTCATCCAGAAGCCCCATGATCTCGTACTTTTTTTCATGCTTCATACGAAAATACCCTCCTTTTCCAGTTGTATGCGCAGTTCCTCCCGCATGGCGGCCAGCTCCTTATTGACGGTGGATTCGCTGACCTTCAGCATCCCCGCGATCTTGCGGATGGGATCTCCACAGCCGTAGCGACAAACAAAAATGAAGCGTCTGCGCTCGGTGGTTTGTTCCAGATAGCGGCTGATGACGGCCGCGATGGTGCGGGAGTCCTCCTCCGCGGCGGCATCGTCCCGCCCTAAACAGTCGTCCAGCTCGGAGAGGGAGACCACCATGTGGGGCGGGATCCGACGCTCCCGATGGCGGTGCTCATAGGCGTTCAGAGCATTGCCGCGAACCACCTTGACCAGAAACGCGAACAGGCAGTCGGGTCTGGCGGGCGGGATGCTGTTCCAGGCGTCCAGGTAGGTGTCGTTGAGCACCTCCTCGGTGTCACAATCATCGTGAAGAAGGTTGTAGGCGATGGAGTACAGGCTCCGCCCGTACCGCTCGGCGGTCAGCGCGATGGCCGCTTCGTCCCGCTTCCAGAAAAGCTCCACGATACGGCGATCCTCCCGTTTTTGTTTTTCATCGGAGCGCATAACCTCACCTCCTTTTCTCCCTCTATCCATTCAGTCCGCGTTTTTTGGCGGATCTGTAATCATCATTCAAAAAATTTTCGGGGGATTTCATTATAGCATAATCCATTTATGGGGGAAATACCCCGTTGGCACGATTTTTGTGGGTATGAAAAGAACAGCCGCAAAATGCGGCTGCTCCATGGTTACGCGGTATTCTATTCATCCTGATTAGGAAATTCCAAAAAGGTGAGAATTCCTCTGTGCAGGTCAACCACACAGCTATGGGCATCGTATTCCACCGACTCATCAAATTCGCCGTGGTTGTAGAAGTTCTCAAATTCCTCGTGGTTGCGGAAGGAGACGTAGACCATCTCACCGTCGGGCTCATAAAACTCGATGCGCACGGGCACGTCCTTGTAGGTGAGCTGCAGGACACATTCGCTCTCCCCCGTGGCAATATTCATGCGGTAGAGCTTTCCCGCGCCGTCGGTTCTGGCGGTCTTGTTGCCCTTCCACGTAAAGGAATAGTAATCCGCAAAGGGATCGTCCGTCAGTTCCTCGCCCATGACGCGGTCCTGGTAGTATACGTAGTTTCCGGATAGCTTGAAATTGTACTTGTCACCTCCGCCGGGAAGCTCGGTCATCTGACCGGTGGACACGTCGTATACATAGTACGGGGTGTACCCGTTTTTCTGTACGTACCCGCGGAGAACCATGTGGGTATCGTTATAGGATGAGATCTTCATGGCCTTGAACACTTCCTCATGAGCTTCAAAGGACAGATCGGTTTTATAAATGATCTGCTTCGTCCCCTCTTGATTTCCGTAGTGATAGTAGACGTTACCGTCCATAATGGCCACAACAAATTGGTCGGACTTTCCCGTATATAGGACAGAAACCTCCTTGGTGGCCAAATCAAGCACCTTCCAGGCAAACAAGGAGCCTTTCCCCGATTCATAGGCTTGCCCCGCGAAATACAGCTTCCCATCCTCCTCGTAAAGCGACTCAATGGATTCCCAATATCCATAGCCTCCGTTTTGACCGTCGCTTTCATAGAAGGCGGGGATCTCGTACAGGAATTCGATGTTGTTTCTTTGATGGTCACAGCGATACAGTCCGTATCCGTGTATTTGGTTTTCCACCGCGAAATAGAGCCAATCATCACTCATGTACAGGATGGAATAGCCGTATGCCCAGATGCAATCCTCACTGTCGCATTCGCACAGAGGATCGGCGCACCATTTGTTCATGTTGCCCGTGAGCTTATTATAAAAGATATTCCCAAAAACCTTGCCCGTCGGCAGGATACTGACCTCAGGCCGCACCTCATTTTTTTGCCACATGGTCTTAAGCTCGTCTTCGGTCTTGCCCGAAAAATAGGGCGTTTCTCCCGTTTTTTTGATAATGGGGAGGGCGTAGTCCTCCGAGGGACTGCCGATGAAGCCGTTCGTGGCGGTCTGTTCCTCCAAGGGAATATCGGGTTGGGTGTCTTTTATGCTCTCCAGTTGATCTTCGTATTGACTCCTGCGGGAGCAGGAGGTAAGTAAGGGCAGAAAGAGAAGTAGAACGGTGAGCAGAATCGGGATGAATTTGCTTTGGCCGAATCTTTTCAGTTTATTTGTAAGCATAAACATGCACCTCCTCTCTAATGCGAATGTGGTCAGTTATACTGGAAAATCTCCTCCACAGCACCCTCGGTCTCGATAAACCGCATGGTCCCGTCGTGGAGATCCACCACCACTAGATAATCAGACATCAATCCTTTTTTCTGGAGCGCTGAAGTGGAACTGACGAAATCCTGATTGTAGTAGTTCTGCCATTGCTCATAAGTCTTGACCATCAGCCATATGCACTCTCCATCCACGCCTTGAATGCTGGTAAAAATCGGCTTATCCTGATAGGTAGCGTGGAATACTCGCTCTTCTTGATCGCTTCCAATCTTCATGCGCCAGACCGAGCCGTCACCGCCGGGTCTCAGACCGTTATCGTTTTCCCACTCGTGATACTCCTTGTGAGGACTGTTCTCCAGCTCCTCCTCCGTCAGACCCTTGGTATAGTACAGATAATCACCGGCGAGATGGTAGCTATTATACGGAAGCACTTGCGTCTCTCCCGTCTCCAGATTGACGATCATCAGGTCATCCCAGGTTCCGTAATAGACGTTGGGACTGTAAATGATGTACTTATCGTTGTGATTGACGATCTTATAATCCTCCATAAATTCCTGCTCCCGGTCGAAGGCCAGACTGTTTTTGTAAATGGTCACGCTGTTCTGGGGCTGGTAGTACAGCTCCCCGCCGATGTAGTAGCACCACCAGAGATTCAGATCCCCCGAGATGACCTCCACCTTTTTGGTGTCCATATTCAAGCGCTTCAGGGAATTGATGGAGGAGCCGCCTACGTCTCCGTAATCATCCTCCAGGAAATACAGCATATTCCCATCCTCACAGACGATATCGACAAAATTGGATACACCGTCGTAGGTGGGAATTGTGTAGAGCAGCTCCACGTTGTTGCGCTGGAAATCACAGCGGTACATCTTATACACGAAATCCCGGTACTGATTTATGAAGTAAAGATGCTCCTTCCCCACGTAGCTGACCATTTGGAAGCCGTCTGACCAGACCGTGGCGAACATACAGGTCGAGCCGTCGTGGTCACAAAGCTGGTCGGGACACCAGGGGAGAATGTTGCCCGTCAGCTTGTTGAAGAACCACGAGCTTCCGTTACTGGCCATGATCGTGCGTCCCGTCGGCAGGATGGCGAAAATGGATTGATTCCCGTTGAGCCTGTATATCTCGTACAGCTCCTCGGTGGTCTTGCCTTCGAAGTAGGGCGCATCGCCTTGCTTTTGGATGGTGACCTTCCAATCGGCGGGATCGACGATGGTGCCGATGATGTTGGCCTCGCCGTTGGCACCGCCCTGGGGGGCATCGGCCAGGGATTCAGCCAAGGACGCTGCCTCCTTTTGGCTTTCCAGTTGATCTTCGTACTGCCCTCTACGAGAGCAAGAGGCGAGGGCAGCCGTCAGAACGACGGCGGTCAAAGCGATCAGAAATATCTTTTTCATGGCGGCTCCTTTCATTCCTCTTCCGAAAAGTCAAGGAACGTGACCGTTCCGTTTTGGAGGTCGGCTACGGCGTAGTGAGGCTCGGGCTCGCTCTTGCGGTCGAAATCCATATTCAGGTAGTTTTTGAATTCCTCGTAATTATGGAAGGAGAAATAGATCACCTCGCCATCCACGTAAAACTCCCGTCCGATCCGCACGGGTACATCCTTGTATTTCAGCTCCAGCACACATTCGATCTCCCCCGTAGGAATATGCAGACGGTAGATCCTGCCCGCACCTTGAGTATCGGCGGATTGATTTCGGTCAACAACGGTGTTCCCACCACCGATGTCCCGTTCTTCGTCCCACGTATAGGTGAAATAATCCCGCAGAGGGTCTCCGATGGCCTCGTCCTTGGTGATCTCGTCCTCAAAATAAATATAATCCCCCGACAAGTGGAAATTGGTTTCCCCGTTCCCAGACGGAAGATCCATCAGCTTCGTATTGGTTTCCAGATCGTACAGGAACAGAGGATGCGCCCCCATGACTAACCTCGAATGGTCGTACAGTAGGGCATATCGATCATTGAACTGTCCGGAGAATCCCGTCTTTTCAAGAAATGGTTCAGATTCGACGCTGACATCGGAAAATGTCAAATCGGTTTTATATACATGATTCTCCTTGGGTTCGATTCGCCCATATGTATAGTAAACCGTACCGTCCACCACGGCAAGTACGCCCAGGTTGTTTTCACCTACGTATACCGTCTGAATTTCCTTGGTTGCAAGATCAATGGCTTTCCATGCAAAAAGTGAACCCTTGTTCATTTCGTACTCTTGCCCCACGATATACAGAATACCGTCCTGCTCGTACATGACCTCGACGGATTCGGCATATATAAAACCCGCTCCGTCTCCCAAATCCTCTTCCTCAAATACCGGAACCTCATAAATCAGCTCCAGATTGTTTCTCTGCCAATCGCTGCGGTACAAATGGCCTTCGCCAGACAGAAAATACAGATGCGTCTCGCTGACATACTGTATCTCATACCAAGTGTTGCTCCAAAAGCAGGAATCTCCACCCATACAGAGGGGATCACTGCACCAGCTTCCCAAATTACCGGTCAGTTTATTGTAAAAGAAACGCTTGTTCCCGTTGTCAACACGAACATCGTATTTCATACCCGTGGGAATAACCGGTGTGTTGTAACGGTTGCCGCTTTGGGCGTACAGCTCCCTCAATTCAGTATCGGTCATGCCCCCATAATGGGTGCTGTTTCCCGATTTCTTAATGACGGTCAGTGTGTAGTCCTCCGAGGGGCTTCCGAATATGCCGTCCTTGGCAGTTTCTTCTTCTTGGGTCTCTTTCTCGCTACCCAAATGATCCTCGTATTGATTCCTACGGGAGCAGGAGGCGAGGGAAGTCAGAAGAAGAGTGGCGGTAAGGGCGCATAATAGTATCTTTTTCATGGTATTTTCCTTTCTCATTGTGATGCGGTCATGCGGTTTCGGTTTCCGCGGGCGGCAGGAGGGTCACGGGTTGGTCTGCATGGCGTAGATCCACCTGCACCACGGTACCGTCCTCCAGGTACAGGCAGCCTATAATCATGTCGCCGTACTCATTTTGGAGATGCACCTCCCAGCCTGTGATCCGCCTGTAGGTGCCCTCATAGAGAAACAGCAGATACTCATGATCGGCAGGGTCGAGGGAATTGGCAAAGCTCATGATCAGATACTTGGTCTCGTTCTGATATTTCCCGAAAGAAGATAACCCCCAGCCGCCCGTCTTTCCGATGACCCATGCGTAGTCCGCCAACGCCTCCCGCACCGACACCCGCAGAAGCTCGATACTGACGTCGGCAAACAGGGACTCTCGCCGTTCGAGTGCAAGGGCGTGTAACTCCTTTAGGCATTGGGCTTGGATTTCATTGTCCCCTCCGCCCTCGTTGGTGTAGCGGTAGGCACCCAGCACCACGGGGCGGTAGATGGCGTTGGTGAAGCAAAAGGACTCGGCGGAACCGCCCGAGTTGGAACCATACGAGCCTTCGCCGTAGTATGTCTTGTTCGTGCTCAATTCGGCCAGATCAAAGCCGCCGATATAGATACTGCCGCCGCCTGTGATATTTCCTTCATCGTCTACTACCGTGAAATCCACAAAATTGTCCTCCACGCAGGGAAGGGCAAGATTGGCGTACTGCCACAGAAGCACATCGCCGTTCTCCACCGTCACGGGGCGGCCGAAGTAATCCTTGTATCGGCTGTACTCCAGCTCCTCGGACACCGAGATGTGACCGTCCAATTCCTCGTTCTTGAACCGCCAGTAGGAGCGGGTGTGACCGTCTCCTTCCGCTGTGTACAGGTACACGGGATTCAGCGCGCTGCGCCACGAGCTTGGTTCCACCATAACATGCTCGTCCTCGCGGCAGGAAAAATGGATCAGAATGAGTTGATTTGCGAAATACTGGGTCTGGGACTCCACCGAGACCAGGTTGCCATCCTCCGTGACATCCGGATCCGCCACGGCCTCTGAAGCGCTGAGCCGTTCTACCCTCACCAGCGTCGGATCGGAAACCCAATTCACGACTGGTTCAGGTGTTTCAACTGCAGGTTCTGAGGTCAAGGGGGGAATGGGTGACGGAGCAGGATATTCACGGAGCATGGCGGGCAAAAGCAACAGGATGGCGGCGGTGGCCAACAGGGTCATACAGGCGGCGATGAGCCATACACGCTTCATCACGTGTCCCACTCTGCGCCGCATCGGCACATTCGCCAGTTCAGCTTCCAGAATCATATCATCATCCAGCTCGCTGATGAGCAGACAAGCCTGATATCTTGTTTTTTTCATACGCTGATACCCCTTTCATTCAAATATTTTTTAAGTTTTGTCCTTGTTCGGCGCAAGCGGATCTCCACCGCGCCCTCGGTTAAACCATAAGATGCAGACAACCTTGAAATACTGTAGCTGTGCCAGTAGCGTCCCACGAACAGCTTTCGGTTGAGGGCGTCCTGCTCTCGGAGAAAGGCTTGCAGATACTCTTTGATTTCTCCCGACAATTCATTTGTCATGTCATCATCCGAGGGGAAGCAATCCCCCAGCTCATCCATAAGCTCTTCCAGTGAAACGTCCATATAGCAGTTGTGTCCTTGGCGGTGTGTACTTTTGTGCCGATTGATGGATATGTTGCGAACGATTCGGCCAAGAAAGGTTCGCAGGATCTGAGGACGGTGAGGCGGAATGCTGTTCCATAGAGACAAATAGGCATCGTTGACACACTCCTCGGCATCCTGCTCGTTGTGCAGGATACTCATGGAAACCGTTGAGCAGTAACGCCCATATTTCTTGTCTGTCTCTTTGATGGCTGTTTCGTCCCGCTTCCAGAACAGATCAATGATCTTTTCGTCGTTCATAGCTCACCCCCCTTTCGCAAGTGTCAAAGGCCTTTCACTTATACACACAAAATTTTTCTTGAAATCCGACACATTTTCCAAAATATTTTTTCATTTTAATTGTAGCATAATACCAGAATCAATAAAATATCCCATTGGCACGATTTCACCGGGAGCGTAAAAAAAGAACAGCCAATTTCTGACTGTTCTTCCATATTCAATTACTTTTTCACCGCATAGCACCCGGGATCCCCCGCGGCGGCCATAGCCAGCCTCGCAAAG